>JABDRA010000241.1 GCA_013041995.1 Anderseniella sp.
CATGGTCGGCGAACGGAATGGTGTTCAGGAAATCAGCATTGTTGTCGATGTCGAATGCACCCCAGCCACCATTCTTGCTCTGCCTGCCTTCGATCCACACAACGGCGCGGCGAATGCTTTCTGCATAGCGGTCAGGATCAACACGGTGCAACAACATGCCGACGACGGCTGTATCATCCACATCGGGATAATGATCGTTGCGATACTGAAATGCCCATCCGCCCGGTTCCAGGTCGGGTGCGTTGATGGCCCAGTCACCCTTGACATCCAGGATCTGCAGATCGCGCAGCCAGTCGCACATGGCGATGATGCGCTTATCGTCAGGTGCCACGCCTGCCTCCAGAAGCCCGTGGGCAGCAAGCGAAGTATCCCAGATCGGAGACACGCACGGTTGTACATACCGTGGCTTGTCACCGCGAAGCTCGCGGTTTTCTGTCACCAGTTTGCGGCATGAACTGAGCGCAGTGATGAAGTCTTCATGGTCAGGGCTGTAGCCCAGCGCGTCATAGGCCATGACCGTGTTCGCCATTGCCGGGAAAATCGCGCCAAGACCGTCCTCTCCATTAAGCCGCGGCTTGATGAAGTCGAGAGACCTTTGAATGGCCCACTTGCGGAACTTCATCCGCGGGAAGACATGTTTCTCCGCCGGATGAAGCAGCTTGTCGATCTGCAGAAAGAATTCACCCCAGCGGCTGCCGGTATGGTTGAAATTCCATACCTTAATGTCTTCCGGCGGCTCGCAGAAAATCTCCCGGCATGATGCATTCATCGGGTTGCGGGCCATTGGTTTCAGCGCAGCCAATATGGTCAATGGTGCAATCACCGTGCGCGACCAGTAGGCAAACTTCCAGATATTCGCCGGAAACCATTTGGGCATCAGCATCAGTTCAACCGGCATGGCGGGTACACCGCGCCACGGTATCTGTCCGAACAGAGCCAGTGAATACCGGCAGAACACGTTGGATTTTTCTGCACCCCCATGGGCCAGAATCGCATTGCGCGCCTTGATCATGTGCGGCGCATTCTTGTCATCGCCCAGCATTTTCAGGGCAAAATATGCCTTCACTGAAGCCGAGATATTGAAACCGCCTTCGTGAAACAGCGGCCAGCCGCCATGGGTTTTCGACTGCAGCGAACGCAAATACTCGCCCAGTTCCGTTTCAAGCTGCGGCTCGCGCTTGTCAAGGAAGTGATTGAGGAAGATGTATTCCGCCGGGATGGTTGCGTCTGCTTCCAGCTCGAACACGATGTGTCCGTCATTCTGCTGCATGGCAAGCAGGTGTTCACCTGCGTCACGCGCGGTGTTTGCACTATCGGAGACAAGCGTCGGTGAAGTCCCGGACTCGGGACGCAGGACGTAAACGTTTGACTGCATGTTACCTCAACCAAATTACACCCAACAGAAGAGCCGCGCCCTCTCAACTACTGGTGTTTACCTAAAGAAAGAAAATTGCCGTCCGAGTCAACTCGCAATGCGTTGAACCAGCTGTCGTGCGGCGCTTTGCCCCGATCTGATCGATCCTTCAATGGTGGAAGGAAGCCCGTTATCTACCCAATCTCCACTAAGCACTAGATTTGGCCATTTTGTTGACGAAGATGGGCGTTTTTCAAGTTGCTCCGGTGTACCCAGGAAAGTGGCACGGCGTTCCTTTATGACGCGCGCGCGCGCAGGCATATTGTCCGGATCCTGACCAATTTCCGGAGCGATTTCGCGCCATACTGTGTCCAGTATGTCGCTCGCCTCACGGCTGGCAGCTTCGTCGCCTGCCGAAATTGTAACGGACGCAACATCATCACGCACAAACAGCCATTGTGACAGTGAGTTCAACATGCCAAGCAGCGGCCTTTTCATCAAAGGCATGCGCGGGTTGGCGACCCGGAAATGAACATTGACGATGGGCACAAACGCATCTGGAACAGAAACATCGGCTATCAGGGATTTCGCAACCCATGCCGGAACCGCCATCACCACCACGTCACCGGGGTTTATCAGTTCTGAGCCTTTGCCCGTCTCGAGCGCAGTGACCCGCCTGTCGTCCGTTGAGATTGCGGACACACGGTCATTGAAACGGACCTCGCAACCGCGGTTTTCAAGCCATTTGATGGCCGGGGTCACGAATGTTGCAGACAGTCCGTGGCGTGCGATGAGCGGTCTTGAGTATTCCGCACCCCTGGCGAGTGTTTCGCGTATCACCGGGGTCAACAGACGCGCTGCGGCCTGATCTGCGCTGGTATTGATGACGGCAATGGTGAACGGGTCCCAAAACCGCTCGTACAGCTGGCCCTGGCCTGCGAACAGTTGCTGTACGGTGCGGTTTCCGGCAGACAGCAGTTTCAATCCGCTCAGGTACTCGGAGAGCCTTGTGCCGGGAACCCGGCGATCCTTGTCGAGTATCCACCATGGCATCGGGCCCCGGTCCAGCTCGATTGACCAGCGCTCTCCGGATTTCAGATCGACAAATGGAAATTCCGCACGCTCCGGTCCGATCAGTTCATCGGATGCGCCGATGGTTTCAAGATACGACAGTGCCGACTTGTTGCCCGACAGCAGCAGATGGTTGCCATTGTCTATGATACAGTCGAGCGTGTTGTCATGAAATGAACGGCAGCGTCCACCGGCCTGGCCGGATTGCTCGTGGACAATGACGCGAAACTGGGCTGTGGATAACTCGACAGCTGCGGCAAGACCAGCGACGCCTGCGCCAATGATATGTGCGGTTGCCATGGTTGCTGGTTGCCTTAGAAAAAGCCGTGCCGAACGGCGATCAGCAGCTTTTCTTTCGATCCCACCAGGCGCTTTGAGACTTTGGGATCGGCCAGTGTGGTATCCGGCAGGGCCATCATGCGCTCAAGATTACGCTGGTAGACAGCCTTCATGATGCGGGCAGGGCGCATGACGTCCTTGCGGCACAGGTTCATCGCTCCTTCGGCGTCCACAAACTCCCCATGTGCGACCTCGGCCAGTTCCCGCCACATGGCGACATAGCCCGGCTGCGAGGTGATTTTGACCGGTTCCGAATAGTCTACATCGTGTTTTTCGAGCAGTTCACGCGGCAGATAGACCCGGCCGATGCCTGCGTCCTCATCGACGTCACGCAGAATATTGGTGATTTGCAATGCGCGGCCCGTATGATGGGCTACCGCGGTACCGTAATCTGTCGGGTCGCCGAATACACATACGCACAACCTGCCGACAGCGCACGCCACCCTGTCCACATACAGATCAAACGTCTCCGTGGACGGCGCGACAATCGGCTCGCCTGCATCCATTTCCATACCCGCAATCACGTCCATGAAATCATCGCGGCGCAAGGACAGTTCCTGCATTGGCACTTCCAGGGCGCGGGTTTCCGCCCGCCTGGGATGGCCGGCATACAGCGCATCAATTTCCTGGCGCCATATGGTCAGCTGCTTGCGTTTTTCCGCTTCATCAAGCTGCTCGCTGTCAACAATGTCATCGACATTGCGGCAGAACGCATACACGGCGAACATCGCCCGGCGCTGGGATTTCGGCAGAATCCGCATCGCCCAGTAGAACGACGTCGATGCATCGCGAACTGTCTGGGCTATGATGCGGGCTTCTGCTGCCGGTGATGCGCCAGTTGAAGCTGTCTGCGTGTTGCTTGCCATGATCTTCCAGATGCCGGCCCGGATTGGTTCCAGTTTGGTCGCGCGACTGTTTTGTTGTTACACAGGTGAGATCAATTCCTGGCTGCGAATTCCAACACCTTCGCGTCGAGTTTAAGGCCGCGCAATACTTCCTCGACAATGTCATCGGACTCCAGTCTGGCCTGCCGGTACTGCCAGTCAGGGGCGCCATGTCCGATAAATGCATCAGGCAATGTCATTGGCTTGACCACAGCGCCACCCTGCAGCATGCCATTTGCAGCAAGGAAATGCAGAACGTGGCTGGAGAACCCGCCAATTGAACCTTCTTCGATGGTGATAACCAGTTCATGGTTTTTCACCAGACTGATGATCAGGTCCGTGTCCAGCGGTTTAGCAAAACGGGCATCGGCGACAGTTGTTGATACGCCGCGCTGTTTCAGGTCTTCGGCCGCCTTCAGGCAAGTGCTCAGGCGCCCGCCCAGAGTGAGCAGCGCGACCTTGCTGCCTTCAACCATGATGCGGCCCTTGCCGATTTCAAGCGGCGTACCTGTCTCAGGCATTTCAACGCCCATGCCTTCGCCGCGCGGATAACGGAATGCGCAGGGACCTTCGTCATAGGCAACAGCGGTCGAGACCATATGCATCAGGTCTGCTTCGTCACCGGCAGCCATCACCACCATGTTTGGCAGGCAGGCAAGATAGGCAACATCAAAGCTGCCCGCATGAGTTGCCCCGTCCTGACCGACGAGGCCTGCCCGGTCAATGGCAAAGCGCACCGGCAGTTTCTGCAGCGCTACATCGTGCACCACCTGATCATAGGCACGTTGCAGGAATGTCGAATAGATCGCGGCAAACGGCTTGAAGCCTTCGGTTGCCATCCCGGCTGCAAATGTGACTGCATGCTGTTCGGCAATACCCACATCGAACGTACGATCGGGGAAATGTTCTTCAAACTTGTCGACGCCGGTGCCGGACGGCATGGCGGCGGTAATGGCAATGATCTTTTCATCTGATTCAGCGTGCGAGATCAGCGAACGTGCAAACACCGAAGTATAGCTCGGCGCGTTCGATGTGCCCTTTTTGATATCGAACGTGACAGGATCGAACTTGCCGACCGCGTGATGTTTTTCCTTGGTGGTATCGCCGAACGGATGGCCTCTGCCTTTTTCCGTCACGACGTGCAGCAAAACCGGGCCGACTTCCTTGGCTTCACGGATATTTTCCAGAATTGGCACCAGCGTTTCAAGATCATGACCGTCGACGGGGCCAACATAGTAAAAGCCCAGCTCTTCGAACAATGTGCCGCCCATGACCATGCCGCGTGCATATTCGTCCACACGCTCTGCAGCCTTGCGCAGGGTCTTGGGGAATTTCTTCGACAGTTGCAGCGCGATGTCACGCAAAGACAGGAACGGATGAGTGGACACCAGCCAGGACAGGTAATTGGTCAGTGCTCCGACGCCGGGCGCGATCGACATGCCGTTGTCATTCAGGACCACCAGCATCCGGCTGTCCTGGGCGCCGGCATTGTTCATGGCTTCATAGGCCATGCCGGCGCTCATCGATCCATCTCCGATGACTGAAATGACGTGGTTGTCGCCACCCTTCAGATCCCGGGCAACGGCCATGCCGAGGCCAGCCGAAATGGATGTTGACGAATGAGCCGCACCAAACGGATCGTATTCGCTTTCCGTGCGTTTGGTGAAGCCATACAGACCATCGGACGTGCGGATCTGGCGAATGCGGTCCCGGCGGCCTGTCAGGATCTTGTGTGGATATGCCTGGTGGCTCACGTCCCAGATCAGCCGGTCAGCCGGTGTATTGTAGACATAATGCAGCGCGACTGTCAGTTCGACCACGCCCAGGCCGGCGCCGAAATGTCCGCCTGACTCTGAAGCCGCATCAATCGTCTCTGCCCGCAATTCGCTCGCCACTTGCAGCAAATCCTCGTGCTTGAGCTTTCTGAGGTCGGCAGGATACGAAATGGTGTCAAGCAGTGGTGTCGATATTGGCATGTCAGCTCTTTTGTCTTTTCACGTTGCTATTCAATCGGCAAGGCGCGTCGGCACTTACGTAGGTATGGCGCCTTCCAAGTGCAAATTCGCGACAGGCATCGTAGCTTGGTCGCATCACAAGACCTCGCTCTTTATACCAATATCGCATGCGAGCCAACCTCTGCCTTGCCCGCGTTATTCAAACACCAGGACAACATAGGTCCAAGTGAACCCAAAAGCCTGATCCGGCCCAAAGCAGGCATTGCCGCCTGTGTTTGTTAGAACAGCCCCTTTATGGCACCTTTGAGGCCATAAAGCACGAATTGCGGTTTCGACAGTTCAACTCTGGTTGCAACCGGATCCTGCCGTTTAAGCTTGTCGACCAGTTTCCACGCAATGGAAATGATGACACCGGATTCCATTGACAGTGATTTGCTCTTCAGTTTTCCCGGCAATTTATCAGCCTGGCGAAGCAGGTTTTCGGTGCCTTCAATGCATTTCATCTGGACTGCCCGCAGCGCAGGCGGTGAGACCTGCTCGCGCAGCATGTCAACGCTTGCACCGGCTTCTTCGCACCAGTCCAGCGGCAAATAGCACCGGTCCAGGTCCCGCAGATCATCTGCGCAGTCCTGCAAATGGTTGATGACCTGAAGCGCATTGCATAAGGCATCGGAGTATTCAAAATGAGCTTTGTTTTCGCCGTGCAACTCAAGCAGGTAGCGCCCGACCGGGGATGCCGAGCGCATGCAATAGTCGATCAAATCGTCCCAGGTGTTGTAGCGGCTTTGAACGGCATCCTGCCGGAATGCGGAAACCAGATCGCTGCCGTGCGCCAGATCAACATTGGTTTCCAGCATGCTGGCCCTGAGCGCTGTTGCTTTGGCCAAAGTCTCATCCGGCTTCTTGTTGCGGCCCAAAAGGGCGTCATCCATCGCATTGAGAGCGGCAATCTTGTCTTGCGGCAATGTATCCGGATCATCCGCAATGTCATCAATGGCCCTCGCAAACGCATAATAGGTCATCACGTGCGGGCGAAGGCGTTTGGGCAGCAGGAAAGATCCGACCGGAAAATTCTCGTCCGCCGCCCCTTTGCCGGATGGCGTTTCAACGGTTTTCAGGTCAGCATTCATGCAGGTTCACACATCGCGACCAGGGCGCGGGTCATGTCGGTTGCCCCGTCGGCCAGATGCCTGACCACAGTAAAATGGTTGTCATCATCAACGGCATGCCAACTGCATGTGATGCCGGCACCTCCCCAGCACGCGGCCAGGGTTTCGCTCTGGCGATGGTACTCGCGCGATTCTGCACCACCCACCCAGGCTTCAAACCGGCCGTGTTGCGGCGAAGGCCACAACAAGGGGCTGCACCGCAAGGAAATTTCCTGGTCAATGCCGATGCGCTGATTGATGCCGGTTGGCATGAGCGGGCGCAAATCATACAGGCCGCTGATGCCCAGACCGGCGCTGACCAGACCGTCGGGTCCGCCATGTGCGACCCAATCGGTGGCAAACATGGCTGCGGCCAAATGCCCACCGGCGGAATGTCCCGTCACCACCAGCTTGCGGCCATGGGTGTTCCACAAGGTCAGGCATAAGCTGCGCATATCATCAATAATGTCTTGGATACTGACGTCCGGCGCCAGCCGGTATGACGGGATTGCCATGTCCAGCCCGTGTGCGGCCACTCCCGATGCCATATGCGAAAACGCTGCACGATCGAGCGCCTGCCAGTACCCGCCATGAATAAACACCACGACCGGCGCATCATCGCGGCCATTGGCCGGAAAAAAATCGAACTTCTGCCGCTCGTGATTGCCGTAGGCGATGTCCAGGTCGCACGCTGCCGCCTCGCGATAGCTTGCCGCATCGCTCATCCATTCGGCTATCACCTGTTCATGGTCAGGCACGCGGGCCCGGTTGTTGTATTCAGCCTCGAAGTCGACCATCGCTAAATGTCAAACTCCTCGATTGTCTCGACCGCAGTGCGCAGCGCTTCGGACCATTTCGCCGAAATGGAGCGGAAATAGGGGTCATCCTGTTCAATGCGCCGCACGCGATCAATGCTCAGATTATCGGTATTGTAGACCACCATATCGATCGGCATGCCGACAGAAAGGTTCGAGCGAATTGTTGAATCGAAAGACAACAACACAAGCTTTGCGGCCTCACCCAGCCGCATTTCCTGGTTGGCCACCCGGTCCAGAATGGGTTTGCCATATTTGTGTTCGCCGATCTGGAAAAACGGCGTGTCGTCCTTGGCTTCGATAAAGTTGCCTTCGGAATAGATCTGGTAGAGCCGTGGTTCTTCCGTGCCGATCTGGCCGCCAAAAATGAATGACGCAGAAAAAGCATCGCTGCTCAATCCCTGGTCCACATGACCCTGGCGGACCGTCTTTAGTGTCTCGCCGACAAGTTTTGCCGCGTGGAACATGGTGGGTACGGTTTTCAGGCTGCTGTTTTCGTCGTCTTCGTCGGGGTGTTCGAACTCCTCTTCCAGTATGGCAACAACGGCTTGGGTGACAGCCAGATTGCCAGCCGACATCATGATGAAAATACGCTCGCCGGCTACTTCAAATGTCTGAAGCTTGCGGAAGGTTGAAATGTTGTCGAGGCCCGCATTGGTACGGGTGTCGGCTGCCATGACCAGACCGCGCTTCAGTTTCAGGCCAACACAATATGTCATGGAGTTTCCGGTCGCAGTGAACAGTTGATGGAATCATCGGTAAACTACTGCTCTGCGACCCTTTCAACAAGCACTTCCACGTCCATCGTTTCAGAGCCCGTCGACAGGCCGCGGCGAACCCCTTTCGCAGGTGTTGCCCCTGAGACGTCCATGCCGGTCGCCACCCTCACATACCGCTCATCTGGGCTGACCTGGTTTGAAACATCAAAGCCCACCCATCCGAGACTGGCTACATAGGCTTCTGCCCAGGCATGGCTTGCCTCGGCAAATTCGTTTTCACCCACCACCATGTAACCCGACACATAACGCGCCGGGACGCCCAGCAACCGCGCCGCCGAAATAAACACATGGGCGTGGTCCTGACACACACCCTTGCCGTCGCGCACGGCATCGGCGGCGCTGGTGTGTTCATTGGTGGCGCCGATGACATAGGCCACCTTGTCCAGAACGGCGGCCGAAAGGGAATGTAGTTGATCAATGCCTGACAAATGGCTGTGGCCGTCCGCCAGCACCTTGATGGCTGCGTTGGCTTCAGTTGCCGGCGTGCTCGCCAGATAAGCCTGGATTGGCACTGAGCCAAAGTCGTGACCGGTCACACCGGCTGTATCGGTTGTTCTGACAGTGCCGGCCGCAATAACCGTGACTTCCGTCAGATCAATGGGCGGGGTCGTTACGTGTGCTACATTGCCGAACGCATCGACGTACTCAAGCGCCCCCTCAATCCCCGGTGCCTCGATGGTCCAGTCCAGCACGGATTGGCTGGGTGTATCCTGTGGTGTCAGGTACAGCCGCTGCACCAGATGGGACCCCGGATTGTCATAGTGATAGGTCGTTGCATGACGGATATGGATTTTCATGGGAAATTATACGCATCTGCTATTTCAGCGGTCAGCCTGTTGTTCCGGTCAATGAAATCGGACAGGAATTCATGCAACCCGTTCTGAAAGATTTTTTCCATGTTCGCATTGGCCAGCAGGTTCATCGTTTCATTGGCTGTTTCATGACATGGCAACGTCCCGTCGCCATATTGCTCTTCAATCTCCGAAAGCGTGTTGTTGCTGATCCAGTCATAACAGAACAACAGCGACCTGGGCATGGCCGGATTGAGGATCAGAAACTGCGCGACATTCCAGGGCTGGTAACTGGCGTCCCGATAAGCCCACCTGTAGGCCCGGTGTGCAGACACGGAACGCAGCAGGGACGCCCATTGCTGGCGGTCGATTGAACTGCCCGGTCCGGCGCCGCGCGGCAACAGGATGTGGTATTTTACGTCCAGTATTCTAGCCGTATTGTCAGCGCGTTCAATGAAGGCGCCTGCCTGGCAGAAATGAAAACTGTCCCGGCGCAGTGCGGTTCCGAGCATGGCGCCGCGAAACAGCATGGAGCGCTGTTTGATCCAGTCTAGAAAGCCGGGCAGCTTGTCGCTCGACAACTGGTTCATGCGCAGTGTCGACAGTTCAATCCAGGTCGCGTTGAGCGATTCCCATACATCACGGCTCAGCGCCGTGCGCACAGCGCGGCCATTATTGCGTGCCGTCTCCATGCTGGAGCGGATGCTGGACGGGTTTTCACGATCCAGTACCAGGTGCTGGATGACGTTTTCCTGGCTGGCAGTGTCATATTTAACCGCAAAAGTAGCCTCGCAGTGGGCACTCTTGAGCGCTGAACTCCAGTCATCCTGATGTGCCCGGAACGGTTTCGGCATCAGCGAAATGCGATAACTCACCTCAATCAGGCGTGCCATGTTTTCAGCCCGCTCCATGTAGCGTGCCATCCAGAATAGTGATGCAGCGGTGCGTCCTAAAAGCATCAGTCCTCCAGCACCCAGGTATCCTTGGTGCCGCCTCCCTGGCTGGAGTTGACCACAAGTGATCCCTGTTTCATGGCAACGCGGGTAAACCCGCCCGGCGTAATGCGCATACGGTCACCGGTCAGCGCAAACGGCCGCAAATCAACATGTCTGGGCGCCACCCCTGACTTCACGAAGGTCGGACACGAAGACAATGCCAGCGTTGGTTGCGCAATATAGTTTGAGGGCCGATTTTTCAGTATCTGCCGGAAGGTGGCAACTTCCTTCTTGCTGGCGGTCGGCCCGACCAGCATGCCGTAGCCGCCTGAGCCATGGACTTCCTTGACGACCAGTTCTTCAAGATGCTCCAGCACATAAGCCAGCGAGTCGGCGTCTGAACACCGCCATGTCGGCACATTGTTCAGTATTGGTTTTTCACCGGTATAGAACTCCACTATGTCTGGCATGAATGAGTATACAGCCTTGTCGTCTGCGATGCCGGCACCCGGTGCATTGACAATGGTGACCCGCCCGGCGCGGTAGAGATCAAAAATGCCGGGAACTCCAAGTGTCGAGTCAGGGTTGAACGTCAGCGGGTCAAGAAAACCATCGTCAATCCGCCGGTAAACCACGTCTACCCGGACAGGTGACTGGGTCGTGCGCATGTGCAGCCAGCCGTCCTCAACAAACAGGTCATCACCGGTAACCAGTTGAACACACATTTCATCGGCCAGAAACGCGTGCTCGAAAAACGCTGAATTGTAGATGCCCGGTGTCAGGACAACACAGGTCGGTTCGCCGTCACACTGCGGCGGCGCGACGGAGTCCAGCGTCTGCCGCAGCAGTTCCGGGTAATGTTCGATGGGCGCGACACGGTGCTTTGCGAACAGGTCGGGAAACAGGAACATCATCGCTTCGCGGTCTTCCAGCATGTAGGACACGCCTGACGGAGTGCGGCAATTGTCTTCCAGAACGTAGAACTCGTTTGCGCCCACACGAACAATGTCGGTCCCGATGATATGTGAATAGACATTGCGGGCAGGCGAGTGGCCGGCCATCTGCGGCAGGTAGGCTTCATTCTGCAGGATGAGGTCACCGGGAACCTTGCCGGCACGCACGATTTCCTGGCGATGATACACGTCATCAATGAATGCATTCAGAGCGCCGACACGTTGTGCGATGCCGGCTTCCAGGCGCCGCCATTCGCTTGCGGCGAAGATGCGTGGAATGATGTCAAACGGGATCAGCCGTTCTGAAGCTTCCTGGGTGCCGTAAACGGCGAAGGTTATGCCAAGCCTGCGAAAAATCGATTCCGCTTCGCGAATTTTGGCTCGCAGATCACCTGGCGTCTGCGTCTCCAGCCACTGGTGCAGCAAGGCATAAGGTGGACGAACACTGCCGTCCGCTTCAAGCATTTCGTTGAAATTGTCTCCCATTGCCGACACTGTTGCGCAATTGCGACCTATGCGAAAGCCTAAAATTTACGCACAGGTGATGCATTTTTCATCCTGTTGCCAAGCTTCGTAAAATTGTGGCAGTCTCTGGTCCATGTTCTACAGGATTTGCAAAACCGGGCATTTGGGCGGAACCGCAAGGCGTGTCGCGCAAGACGAAGTGCTGTTGCACTGTGCCCGCATAGGTTTCAATCCGTAACCGCACTTTCCATGACGTTTCACAGTGCGTGGCATTATTGCCGCGTTACCCTGTCGATCAGACCTGCGGAGTGCATCCATGAACAAAAACCTTAATATCGAAGAACTCGTTGCTGCTGACAACGCCCATCACTTCCACCCGTTTACCGACCACAAGAGCCTGCATGGTGAAGGTGGCGCGCGCGTCATCACCCAGGCCAAGGGCGTCCACATTTGGGATGGCAATGGCAACAAACTGTTTGATGCCATGGCCGGCCTTTGGTGCGTGAACATCGGCTACGGCCGCAAGGAACTGGCCGAAGCCGCTTATCGCCAGATGCTTGACCTGCCGTTCTACAATACGTTTTTCAAGACCACGACGGTGCCGGCAACCCTGCTGGCGGAGAAGGTTGCCAGCCTGCTTCCGGACCGGTTCAACCAGATTTTCTTCGTGAATTCAGGGTCTGAAGCCAATGACACAATGGTGCGGTTTATTCGCCGCTACTGGGAAGTGCAGGGCCAGCCTGAACGCCAGCATATCATTTCTCGCCACCGCGCCTATCATGGCTCCACCTGCGTTTCAGCGTCGCTGGGGGGCATGTCTGCCATGCATGCCCAGGGTGGTTTGCCATTGCCCAACTTCCATCATGTGCTTGAGCCCGACTGGTTTCAGCATGGCGGTGATATGAGCCCGGAAGAGTTTGGTCTCAAGGCGGCCAGGGAAGTGGAAGCCAAGATCAAGGAACTGGGGCCGGACAAGGTTGCAGCTTTCGTTGGTGAGCCCATCCAGGGGGCAGGCGGTGTCATCGTGCCACCAGACAGTTACTGGCCTTACATTCAAAAAGTTTGCCGCGAACACGGTATTCCGATTGTGGCCGATGAAGTGATCTGCGGCTTTGGCCGCACCGGCAACTGGTGGGGTCACGAGACCATGGGCATTGATCCCGACATCGTGGTGATGGCGAAAGGGTTGTCATCCGGCTATCAGCCGATCGGCGCCGTGGCGATCTCTGACGAATTGATCGGTGATTTCTTCGAAAAGGGCGGTGAGTTTTTCCATGGTTACACCTATTCCGGCCATCCGGTGGCGTGTGCCGTTGCGCTGGAAAACATCCGCATCATGCAGGACGAGAAACTGATCGAGCACGCCGCAGCAATGGCGCCTTATGTGGAAGAAAAGATCGGGGCTTTGCGTGATCACCCCATCGTCGGAGAAGTTCGTGTCAAGGGACTGATCGGCGCCATCGAACTGGTTAAGGACAAGCAGACCCGGGCCCGTTTTGACGATCTCGGCCGTGTCGGCGGTATTTGCCGTGATCGTTGCTTCGACAACAATCTGGTCATGCGCGCGTGCTGGGACACGATGGTATTCTCGCCGCCATTGTGCATCACCGAGGCTGAGGTCGAGGTATGGGCAGACCTGACGCGCAAGGCGCTCGATGCGACCTATGAAGCGGTGAAAGATGAAATGCAGTAGATTCAGGGTTTGAAAACCGGAGTCCATGGCCATCAAAAACAATCGTTGAAACAGCCTGTGTTGTGTTTAACACTCGCTGTGTCGGGTTTTTGGCAGGGTTGTTACGGGTGAATTTGAAAACGTCGACAGACTTAAATCAGGGAGTAGAATAATGACATACACACCAAAGTTCCGGGCATCGCGCCGGTCCGTTCTAAAAGGATCGGGCGCTGCCTTTATCGGCCTCACCATGATGCCGCGTTTCGCCATGTCCGAGGAAGAAAAGAAGCTCAATTTCTACAACTGGGACACCTATATCGGTGAGACCACGCTGGCAGACTTCAACGAGGCGTCCGGCATTGAGGTCAAGATGGACCTTTATGCCGACAACGCTGAATTGTTCGCCAAGCTCAAGGAAGGCAATCCGGGCTATGACGTGATCATACCGACCAACGATTATGTCGAGCGCATGATTGCAGCCGGTATGCTGGACGAGTTGGACAAGTCCAAGATCCCGAATCTGGCCAACATTGCAGACGCCTTCAAGGAGGCGACTTTTGATCCCGGCCGCAAGCATTCGGTGCCGTACATGTGGGGCACAATGGGCATTGGTTACCGCAAGTCCAAGGTCAAGGACGCATCAAGCTGGAAAGTGGTATTTGAAGACAGCGAACATTCAGGCCGTATCTCCCTGCTGGGCGATGGCGAGAGTGTGATCGGCGTTGCCCTTCAGTACCT
>JABDRA010000247.1 GCA_013041995.1 Anderseniella sp.
CCTCGTTGCTGATCGATGGCGGGATGATCACCTTGTCGCCCGGTCGCCAGTCTGCCGGCGTGGCGATACTCGCTTTATCACCGGTCTGAAGAGCGTCAATGACACGCAAAATTTCATCAAAGTTGCGGCCTACGGCCACGGGGTATGTCATGGTCAGGCGTATTTTCTTGTCAGGATCGATAATGAACACCGAACGCACCGCTGCGGTTTCGCTTTCCGATGGGTGAATCATTTCGTAAAGCCGGGAAATCTTCAGGTCCGGGTCGGCAATGATCGGGAATTGCAGTGTCGTGTGCTGGGTATCGTTCACATCGGCAATCCACTTGTTGTGCTCATCCACCGTGTCGGTGGACAGGCCGACCGACTTCACGTTGCGCTTTTTGAACTCGGCGTCGAGCTGCGAGGTGCGGCCCATCTCGGTGGTGCACACTGGCGTGAAGTCTGCCGGGTGCGAGAAGAAGAACACCCACGAGGTACCGATGAATTCGTGAAAGTCGATCGGACCATTGGTAGTGTCGGCCTTGAAGTTAGGGGCAATCTGCCCAATGCGAAGAGACATGCTGATTATTCCTTTGGTTTGGTTTTTCGGGGGGGTCTTGATTTGGCTGGACCGGCCAGCTCACACATCGCCTGATGCTGACTGAGGAATACCTGACCGGTCAGTTCATTCAGGAAGTGCGACCTTAGCAGCCGGTCCATCACCGGGCCTTTGACCTCGCTCAAATGAAACGTGACGCCACTTGACTTCAGCCGTTCATTGATGGCCTCCAGCGACTCCAGCGCGCTCATGTCGATGGCGTTGACGGCAGGGCACATCAGGATGACGTGCTTGAGATCCTGCCGTCCGGTTATCGCGTCGTAGATGTAGTCTTCCAGGAAGCGGGCGTTGGCGAAATACAGGCTCTCGTCAACACGCACGGTGAGCACCTCGTCGTGGGTGATGACCTCGTGGCGCAGTATGTTGCGGAAATGCTCGGTGCCGGGCACCTGTCCAACTTCAGCCACGTGCGGACGCGAGCTTTTGTAGAGGTGGATCAGGATGGAGATCAGCACCCCGGCCGTCACCCCAACCTCAACACCCATTGCAAGGGTGGCGAGGATGGTGACACTGACTGCGATGAAATCTGCCTTGGCGTAGGTCCAGGTCTTTGACAGAATTGAAAAGTCCACCAGCGACAGCACGGCCACAATGATCGTGGCGGCCAGCGTGGCGACAGGCAGATAGGCAATCAGCGGCGTAAGTGTCAGCGAGGCGATGGCGAGACCGACAGCCGTGTAGGCGCCTGCAGCGGGTGTTTCAGCCCCGGCGTCAAAATTTACCACCGAGCGGGCGAAGCCGCCGGTGACCGGATAGCCGCCGGTAAAAGCTGCGCCGATATTGGCAGCACCAAGCCCGATCAATTCCTGGTCGGGGTCGATGCGTTGGCGCTTTCTGGCGGCCAGGGTTTGCGCGACCGAGACGGATTCGACAAAGCCGATAATGGAAATCAGCACTGCGGAGCCGACCAGGCTGGTCCACAACTCAAGCGAAAACGACGGCATTGTAAGCGGCGGCAGACCGCGTGGCACATCGCCGACCAGCGCCACGCCTCTGGCGCCGAAATCAAAGGTCCATGCGAGCAATGTTGTCAGGGCCACTGCAAAGACGGGGCCTGCTCTGGCGATGATATCTGCCGGCCGTGGTTTTAACCCAAGGCCGATGAGTAGAGGATTCAAACCCTTGCGCACCCAGAACAGGAACGCAGCGGAGCCAGCGCCAACGATAACGGTGACCCAGTTGGTGTCACCCAGGTTTTCAAACAGTGACAGTGAGAATTCATAAAGGTTGTGGCCGGACGCCTGGATGCCGAGGATGTGCTTGAGTTGGCTGGTTGCGATGATGATGCCTGACGCGGTGATGAAGCCGGCTATGACCGGATGTGACAGGAAGTTGGCCAGAAAACCAAGCCGGAACACACCGAGCGCCAGCAGGAACAGCCCGGACAGGAAAGCCAGCGTGATGGCGGCTGCGATGTAGTCTGGCGAACCGGTTTCGGCGATGCGTCCAACGGCGGCGGCGGTCATCAGCGAGACGACGGCGACAGGCCCCACAGCCAGTACCCGGCTGGTGCCGAAGATTGCGTACAGGATGATCGGAACGATGGATGCGTAGATGCCCATCTCGGGCGGCAGGCCAGCCAGAATGGCGTAGGCCAGCGACTGCGGGATCAGCATGATGGTCACGATAACCGCCGCCATCAGGTCGCTTGTCAGCGCATCCGGGGTATAGCTCCGGCCCCAGTCGAGAACCGGCAAATAGCGGGCCATGCCGCGCGAGGATGCGCCGGCTTTCTTGCTCATTGGCCGATCGCCGTTTTCACAGGGCGTTTATCGGCAGCTTGAGCATGGGTTTGCCGTCCTTGTCGGTCGGCACTTCGCCGGCACGCATGTTGACCTGCAGCGACGGCAGTATCAGACGCGGCATGTCCAGCGTTGCGTCGCGCTCGGTGCGCATCTTCACGAACTCCTGCCTGGGTTTTCCCGTGCCGACATGAATGTTGTGCTGCTTTTCCTGACCCACGGTGGTCTCCCACTTTATGTCGCGGCCGTTCGGACCGTAGTCGTGACACATGAACAGGCGCATATCGTCGGGCAGGGCCAGCACCTTCTGGATCGAGTCATATAATGTGCCGGCATCGCCGCCAGGGAAGTCGGCCCGCGCCGAACCGCCATCAGGCATGAACAAGGTGTCGCCGACAAAAGCGGCATCACCGATTACGTGCGTCATGCAGGCCGGTGTGTGGCCGGGCGTATAGATAGCGAAGGCCTGCATATTGCCGATTGTGTAGACATCGCCGTCAGCGAACAGGGCATCGAACTGTGAACCGTCGCGTTGAAATTCGGGGCCTTCATTGAAGACCTTGCCGAACGTGTCCTGCACAACCATTATTTTGTCACCAATACCGATTTTGCCGCCCAGCTTGTCCTGGATATACGGCGCGGCCGACAGATGATCGGCGTGTACATGGGTCTCGATGATCCACTCAAGTTTCAGGCTGTTGGAGTTGATGTAGTCGATGATCTCGTCGGCGTGCTCATAGGTGATACGTCCGGCGGCATAGTCTATGTCCATAACCGGGTCGATTACCGCACATGATTTGCTGTCGGGATCCTTCACCACATAGCTGATGGTGTTTGTGGCCGGGTCGAAGAACGCCTTGACCTCAGGTTTCACTGCCATATTGACCGGGTAGTCCATCGTCATGCATCTCCAGTTACATTCAAATCATTGAATATGTATGAGGCGTGCTTTCCCCATGCAAGTTTCAATCAGGGTATTGTTGGGTTGCAAATCGTTGCACCCGAATTTGGTCTCGATATTGCACGACGAACACCATTGCCGTTTGCCAGGTTGAAGGGCGAACGGAGCGTGTTTTTCCACCATCCCTGAAACCGTGTTCGATGCCATTGACCAGAATCAATGTTGGGTGAGCTTTTGAAACTTATGGTCTGTCATCACTTCTTTGACGAACCGGAGGAACAAATGGTCGAGAAATCCCATACAGCAGGATCCGAATGGTGGCCCAATCTGTACGAGCCTCTGCGCAATATTGGCGAGAAGGTGGCCGAGTGGTTCGCCCCGAAATCCGAAGCCTCTGCGCTTGAGGACTATTACGAGATCAATATTGAACTGCCCGGCGTCAAGGCCGAAGACGTCGATGTTTCAGTGCAGGACAACAGTCTCATGGTGCGCGGAGAAAAACGCTCCGAGCGTCAGCAAAGCGGACAGTCCTTCTACTTTTCTGAGAGAGAGTACGGGGCGTTCCAGCGCGCATTCCGCTTGCCTCCGGATGCTGACGGCGACCAGGTCGATGCGCAATTTGACGATGGCGTCCTGTGCCTGAAAATTGCCAAGCGGAGTGCGTCAAAGCCTGCTGCGAGAAAAATAGAAATTCGGCAGTCCTGAAAACAATGGCCATGAGTGATTGAGTTCAATGTTTCACAAGATGACCAGGTTGATCCGGACTATCGTGTTTGCAATGGCATTTGCGAGCACCGCTCAGTCAGGTGCCGCCGCGCAACCGTTCTTCGACAATGACGGGCCGGTGTTGATATGGGTGACCATCAAGGCGCATTCAGACGAGGGGCCGTGGCAGGCCTGCAGACGAGTCTATCAGCGAGACGTGTTTCAGGTTGCTGCCGGGCCCGGCAGCAAAGTGCGATGCAGGATCGATCACAGCCGCATTTACAGACCCGGCGAAGTCCGGCAGAATTTCAATCGAAACTGAAGCTGTCGGAAATCAGGCCGCATCGGCTGGGCGAGGCACCGAAAAAGCATGGAATACAAGGATTACTACGCGGCCCTGGGCATCACAAAGGATGCCACGCAGGACGACGTCAAACGCGCTTACAGAAAACTTGCCCGCCAGTTCCATCCTGACCTCAACAAGGACGCAGGCGCTGAGGGACGGTTCAAGGAGATCGGTGAGGCGAACGATGTATTGAGTGACCCGGAAAAACGGGCCGCTTACGATCAACTGGGCGCAGGCTATCAGGCCGGTCAGGACTTTCGTCCGCCACCGGACTGGGATCAGGGGTTTGAGTATTCAGGTGATGGGCAGGATGCAGCTTTTTCGGATTTCTTCGAGCATCTGTTCGGCCGTGGACAGCGCACACAAGCGCGCCAGGGGCCACAATTCCACGCCAGTGGGCAGGACCATCATGCCAGGGTTATGATTGATCTGGAGGATGCCTTTTCCGGTGCGACACGTGCCATTCAACTGAAGATGCCGAAGGTGACCGCCGACGGTCATGTGATCACGGAACAGCGGACCCTCAACGTCAATATTCCAAAAGGGGTGCAACCCGGCCAGCATATCCGTTTGAAAGGGCAAGGCGCGCCGGGCCTTGGCCAGGGCAGGTCCGGCGATCTTTATCTGGAAATCGAGTTTGCGCTGCACAAGCTGTATCACATCGAGGGCAGGGACGTTTATCTGGACCTGCCGGTCGCCCCCTGGGAAGCCGCGCTCGGTGGCAAGGTCAAGGCGCCGACACCGCTGGGTGTGGTCGATGTTACCATCCCTGCAAACTCGGCACAGGGGCGCAAACTGCGGCTCAAGGGCAGGGGGATTCCGGGAAAGACGCCCGGTGATTTTTATGCAGTTTTACAGATTTCCCTGCCGCCGGCAGGAGATGAAAAAGCAAAAGACATTTACCAGAAGATGGCGCGCGAGCTGTCATTCAATCCACGCGCCGGACTTGGCGTTAAGTGATCAGTTGGAGAAAATCCATGCCGGAAAAACCTCGCTCGATATACAAGGGCACGATTGTTACCGACAAGGCCGAGCTGACAATCGATGATCTGTGCAGCGCTTGCGGCTTGTCAAAGGATAAGGTGACTTCCTATGTGGCCGAAGGGATCATCGAACCGCAAGGCGCGGCAGTTGTCGAATGGCGTTTCTCGCGCACGACAGTTGTAGCGGTACAAAGGGCGCAACGGCTCGAGCAGGATCTCGGCTTGAATGAAGCCGGTATCGCGCTGGCATTTGACCTGTTGTCACAGATCGAAGAGCTGAAGCGCAGACTGGCTCATGTTGAACGGGACAGCCAGAACAAGCGCTTTACTTGATGCATATCAAGGTAGCGAAACGAAAATCGGCCACCATGAAACAGGACCCATCAAGCCTGTTTAACCATCAAGGATGACATCCAATGAAACTGCAACTGCGGCACCTTTCTGCGTTGTTCCTGTCCGTCCTGCTGACGGTTGCGGCATATGCTTGTTCTGCTTCAGCCACGACCACTGAAACGAATTCCGCTGAGACCAGTCCGGAACTTGCCAAGGCGGCACAGGACTTCAACACCTATTGCAGTGTCTGCCACGGCCGTGATGCCAAGGGAAACGGACCGGTCGCCTCGGAACTGAAGACGCCGCCGGCGGACCTCACCAGGATTTCAGCTCGCTCAGACGGCTTATTCCCGGCAGACGCCGTCTTCAAGACGATTGAAGGACTGGACATGCCGCTTGCCCACGGCACATCCGAAATGCCCATATGGGGAGCTTTGTTCGTGCGCCAGGCAGTGGGGGAAGGTGTCCTTATCGAAGATGCGAAGACCGCCGCCCGGGTCGCAACAGATCGCATAAAGCGGCTCGTCAGATACCTGGAGACGATACAGGAGAAGTGAGCAGGTTGCAGGCGCATGTTTGACCAGGGTCAACGCGCGGATGCGGCAAACGTGCAGGCTGTTGTCAGATGGTCCAACCGATGGAGTGCGACATGGGGCAACTTGCCTTTTCCAGTGACGACAGGTTGTTCGACGGCGAATGCGTCCGGTTTACCGG
>JABDRA010000251.1 GCA_013041995.1 Anderseniella sp.
CTCCAGCGTTGTCGACGGCCGATTGCATTCATCTGCGTCAATGGTCACCTCGTGTGTGGTGACTTCACCGGTTTCCTTGTCTTTCATGCCCATTGTGGTGGTCACCGCGATGATCTCATCGGCAAACCTGCCCGCCGCTTGTGCATCCGCAGTGCGCTGCTGGCTGGCCAGTGCATATTCGTCCTGCGCTTCGCGGGACACCCCATAGCGTTCAGCCACAATATCGGCGGTATCGATCATGGCCATATAGATCTCAGGCTTGTTCTCCTTGAGCCAGGCTTCGCGCGCGGCCCCTTGCGATGCTGCATCCTGGACCATCGAAATGGATTCCAGCCCGCCCGCCAGAACCGCAGGCGTTGCCTCTTCAGTAATCCGGTGTGCCGCCAGTGCCAGCGCCTGCAGGCCTGATGAACAAAATCGGTTGATGGTCATGCCGCACGCCGTAACCGGTAATCCCGCCCGTATCGCAATCTGGCGCGCAATGTTGGACCCCGTAGCTCCCTCGGGGAACCCGCATCCCATGATGCAGTCCTCTATCATGTCCGGATCAACGCCGGAGCGGGCAACGGCAACGGCGGCTGCAGCACCGCCCATGGTGGCGCCGTGGGTCATGTTGAACGAACCGCGAAACGCCTTGCCGATGGCTGTGCGGGCAGTGGAGACAATGACAGCTTCACGCATCACGAAATTTCCTTCTTGTTCAGGCTGTCGAAAGTTTCACCCTTTTCGACAAGATCAACCAGCAACTGCGCCGGTTCCCAGAACCAGGCGTCTTCTTTCTCGAACTTGCGGATGGATGCCAGTATCTTGTCGAGACCCTGCATGTCGGCATACTTCATTGGCCCGCCGCGCCAGCGCGGGTGGCCGTATCCGAACAATTGCACCATGTCGATGTCCACCGGGCGCAGCGCAATACCTTCTTCCAGTACCTTGGCACCTTCATTGATCATCGCCGCCATATAGCGCTCTATGATTTCGTCTGCGGTAAACTTGCGGGCATTGATGCCCTTTTCACGGCGCACATCTTCGATAATCTTCAGCGTATCCGGATCATGCTGGCCTTTTCGCGCGCCATCGGGATAGTTGTATATGCCGCGTCCGGTCTTCTGGCCGTAGCGGCCCTCCTCGCAAATCCGGTCTATCCAGTCGGACGCATACCGCTCATTCGGATCACGTGTGGCCGCCTTGCGCTTGCGGGTCGCCCAGCCGATATCGAGCCCTGCCAGGTCCGACATGGAAAACGGGCCCATTGGATAGCCGAACCCGACAACCGCTTCATCGACTTCGTAGGGTGTAGCGCCATCTTCGACCAGCATCTGGGCCACGCGCAAATACTTGCCCATCACCCGGTTGCCGATGAAGCCGTCACATACGCCGGACCGTATACCCACCTTTTTGGCCTTTTTGGCCACGGCAAACGCCGTTGCCACAACGTCCGGGTGTGACTTTTCAGCCACCACGATTTCCAGCAGCCGCATGATATTGGCCGGCGAGAAAAAGTGCATACCGATTACGTCCTGCGGCCTCTCGGTCATGGCCGCGATTTCATTCACATCCAGATACGAGGTATTCGACGCCAGTACGCAGCCGGGCTTGCAGATCTGGTCAAGCTGGCCGAACACATCCTTCTTGACATCCATGCTCTCGAATACTGCCTCGATGACCAGATTGACATGAGCAAGCGCATTCATGCTGGTGGTGCCGTGAAACTCGTCCGCCAGCATCCGGTCACGCTGTTCTGCGGAGAGTTTGCCCCTTGCGACCCCCCCTTCCAGCGTCTTCTCCACCCTCGCCTTGCCGGCGGTAATGGCATCGTCATCACGTTCCACCATGGTCACGTGGTAACCTGCATTTAGCAGTGCAACACTGATGCCGGATCCCATTGTACCGCCGCCGATAACACCGACCTTGCTAACTTCGCGCGGGTTGCCGGTTTCCAGTTCCGGCACTTTGCCAACGGCCCGCTCACCGAAAAATGCATGAATAAGCGCCTCGCGCTGGTCCGACGCCATCAGCTTGTCGAACAGTTTGCGCTCCATTTTGAGACCGGCATTAAAGCTCTTGGCCGTCACAGCCGCCTCAATGGCGTCAATACACACCAGCGGAGACAACTGGCCGCGCGCCTTCTTCTCAGCCGCTGCCCGGAGCCCATCAAATAGACCGTCCTGTGCGCGCGCCTCGTCGAGCTTGGTATTCAGATCGCGTGTCGGACGCGGTCCCATGTCATTGCCGATGATCAATCCGGCGAACGCAACACCGGCAGCGGTCGGATCGGTTTCATTGGACACTTCATCTATCAGGCCCAGTTCGAGAGCTTCCTGCGCACCGACATGCCGGCCGGACGTGATCATACCGGCAGCCGCTTCCACACCAGCCAGCCGCGGCGTCCGCTGGGTGCCACCGGCACCGGGCAGGATACCAAGATTGACCTCCGGCAGGCCGACCCTGGCCGAGGCCACCGCCACCCGGTAATGACATCCCAGCGCCACTTCAAACCCGCCGCCAAGCGCCGTGCCGTGCAGCGCGGCGATGACCGGCTTTGAACAGGCTTCAATCTGGTTGACCACACCGGGCAGTCCCGGTTCCGCCAGCGGCTTACCGAATTCCTTGATATCGGCCCCTGCAAAGAATGTCCGCCCGGCCCCGACAATCACCGCAGCCTTCGCCTTCCTGTCAGCTTCAAACCGCGTAACGGCCTTGCTCAACCCTTCGCGAACCGGTTGCGAGAGAGCATTGACCGGCGGGTTGTCCACCGTGATCACGGCAATGGCACCATCAAGCGAATAGGAAACGGGTGAAGACATGAAAACTCCTTGAGGAAACAAACCTGAAACGGGCACTATCTATGCCGCACGATGAATATTGTTGATCAGTCCTGACCCTAGTCAGACCATCCAGCGCTGGCAATCGTTTCAAACCGGCATAATCCTTCACAATGTGGAAACCCGATATGCCGTTTCGACAACACAGCCTGTCGCAGGACGGTCTCGACTAACGGGCAACTGATGGAGTAGCGTGGCTGCGACCATGACTTCAGGGAGACTACCGATGCAGTATCACGCACCGGCCACTGTAAAAGACGCCGTAAAACTGCTGGCCAGTTCCAAAGGCAGCACCCAAATTCTTGCCGGCGGTACCGATCTGCTGGTTCGCATGCGGTCGGGATTTTCCGAGCCCGAGACAATCATCGACATCAAGCGAATATCGCCCATGTGCAAGATCGCACGCGACGGCAAGGGCTTCTCCATCGGCGCTGCGGTGTCGTCATCGGAAATGAGCGAAAACGCAGCCCTCGCCAAGGCCTGGCCCGGCGTGGTTGAATCAGCCGCCCTGATCGGATCCACACAGATACAGGGCCGCGCAACCATTGCGGGCAATCTGTGCAATGCCTCGCCTGCCGCCGACAGCGTGCCGGCCATGGTTGCCGCCGGTGCCAAGGCGCTGATCAGAGGCCCGAAGGGCAAGCGCAAGGTCGCTGTTGAAAAAATCTGCACGAGCCCCGGAAAGACAATTCTGAAAAAAGGTGAGCTTCTCGAGGCAATTCTGCTGCCGGCAAAGCCTGCAAGAACCGGTGATGCCTATCTGCGCTTCATTCCGCGCACCGAGATGGACATTGCCGTCGCCGGTGCCGGTGTCTGCGTCACGCTGGATGCCAAGGGTGTGTGCACCGCAGCCCGCGTCTGTCTGGGCGCAGTTGCTCCAACGGTGCTGCTGATCGCCAAGGCGGCCAAGACGCTGATTGGCACCAGGATTGATGACACCGCACTGGATGCACTCGCGGCAGCGTGCTCTGCCGCAGCCCGGCCCATTGACGACAAGCGCGGCACCAAGGAGTTCCGCACTCATATTGCCGGCGTATTGGCCCGGCGAGCCGCCATCATTGCGCGCGACCGCGCACTCGGAAAATCTTGAGGAAAAAATCGATGTTTCAGATCCAGGTTTCAACGTCCATCAACGGTGATGACACGGAATTTTCGTGTGAAGCAGACGAGACCCTTCTCGATGTCCTGCGCGACCGCCTCGGCATGACCGGCTCCAAGGAAGGCTGCGGCACCGGAGATTGCGGAGCGTGTTCGGTCATCGTTGACGGCAGGCTGGTTTGTTCCTGCCTGATGTTGGGCGCAGAAGCGCAAGACCGGGAAATCGAGACCATCGAAGGCATGGCCGACGGCACCGCGCTGCATCCTCTGCAGCAGAAATTCCTGGACCATGCTGCACTTCAGTGCGGCGTCTGTACGCCCGGATTCCTGGTCGCGGCAAAGTCGCTGCTGGAGCGCAATGACGACCCGACGGAAGAAGAAGTCCGTTACTGGCTGGCCGGCAATTTGTGCCGTTGCACCGGATATGACAAGATTGTGCGCGCCGTTCTCGACACTGCAAAAGACATGAGAAAGCCGGCAAAAACCAAAAAAACAACTGCGAAAAAGAGGGTAAAGGCATGAATTTTCAACCTGGCAAAGACACCCTGAAACGCGAATTTAAGACGGTCGGCAAGCGTACGCCGCGCCCCGATGGCCTGGACAAGGTGACCGGCCGCGCCCGCTTCGGTGCCGACATGACGGCACCAGGCATGTTGTGGGGCCTGATACTGCGCAACCCTCATGCCCATGCCCGCATCAAGAAGATCGATACCTCGAAGGCAGAAGCGGTTAACGGCGTTCATGCCGTAGTCACGTCAGCCGACTTCGGTCCCTGCCCTGACGATGTTCTTGATATCCGCGAGAACGTCATGGCCCGCGACAAGGCCTTGTATGATGGCCATGCCGTTGCTGCCGTTGCCGCCACCAGCCGCGCGGCAGCCAAGCAGGCGCTCAAGCTGATCAAGGTCGACTATGAGGTTTTGCCGCATGTGACCGATGTGGATGAGGCGATGAAACCGTCTGCCCCGGTCATCAACAACAAGCTGTTCACCCAGGGCCTCGACAACACACCGAAAAAACCATCCAACGTGGCCGAACGCTTTGAATTTGGACACGGCGACGTGGACGCTGGCCTCAAGCAGGCCGACCTTGTCATCGAGCGCACCTTCAAGACCGAGGCAACCCATCAGGGCTACATCGAACCCCATGCCTGCCTGGCAAGCATGGGCACAGACGGCATGGGCGACCTGTGGTGCTGCACACAAGGTCATTTCATGGTGCGCCAGGTCTGTTCAGCCCTGCTCGGAATGGACGCATCAGCCCTGCGCGTAACCGCATCTGAAATCGGCGGCGGATTTGGCGGCAAGACCACCGTGTTCATTGAACCGGTGGCGCTGGCTTTATCCCTGAAGTCCAACCGCCCTGTAAAAGTTGTCATGTCGCGGTCTGAAGTGCTGCGCGCCAGCGGACCGACATCGTCGACCTCCATCGATGTCAGGATCGGCATGAAAAAGGATGGCACCATGACCGCCGGCGATGCGACGCTGCGCTATCAGGGCGGTGCCTTTCCCGGCTCGGCAGTTCCCTATGGCGCCATGGCGGCGTTCGCCTGTTACGATCTGAAAGCGGTGCGCGCAGTCGGCTATGACGTCATCGCCAATCGCCCGAAGCAGGCTGCCTATCGCGCACCCGGTGCGCCGATGGCTGCCTATGCTGTCGAGAGCGTGGTCGATGAACTGTGCAAGGAACTCAACCTGGACCCCCTCGATGTGCGCCTGAAAAATGCCTCGTCAGATGGCTCCAAAGCCTCCTACGGACCGAACTTTGATGTGATCGGCTTGCGCGCCACTTTGGAAGCAGCAAAAGCCCATCCTCACTACAAGGCCAAGCTTGGCCCCAACCAGGGTCGCGGCGTGGCCTGTGGCTTCTGGTTCAACTTTGGCGGCGAGACCTCTGTGTCTCTCAATGTCAGCGCTGACGGCACCATCGGCCTGTCGGTCGGCACACCCGACATCGGCGGATCACGCGCATCCATCGGCAATATGGCGGCAGAAGAGCTTGGGGTTCCCCATGACAAGGTCCGCTGCATCATCGCCGACACTGCTTCACTGGGATACAACGACGTAACTGATGGCAGCCGTGTAACCTTTGCGTCCGGCCTGGCAGCCATCAACGCAGCGCGTGATGCAATCGGAAAGATGTGTGAACGCGCAGCCGGCATCTGGGGCATACCGGTTGAAGCGGTAACTTGGGAAGACGGCGCCGCGCGCCCGTCCAGCCCCAATGCCGGCAAGCATGAACCGCTAACCCTCGCCGATATCGCGGCCCAGGCCGGTGCCACCGGCGGTCCAATTTCCGGTCACTGCGAAATCAATGCCGAAGGCGCCGGTGTCAGCTTCGCCACCCACCTGGTGGATACCGAGGTGGATCCTGAGACCGGTCATGTGAAAATCCTGCGCTACACTGTGTTCCAGGATGCCGGAAAGGCGGTGCATCCGTCCTATGTGGAAGGACAGTACCAGGGTGGTGCCGTGCAGGGCATTGGCTGGGCGCTCAATGAGGAATACATTTACGGCGAGGATGGCAGACTGCAGAATGCCGGTTTCCTGGACTATCGTATTCCGGTTGCATCAGATCTGCCGATGATCGATGCCGTGATTGTTGAAGTACCGAACCCGGGCCATCCTTACGGTGTGCGTGGTGTTGGCGAAACCTCGATCGTTCCGCCGCTGGCAGCCATCTCCAACTCGGTTTCCGGCGCTGCCGGCGTCCGCATGACGCAATTGCCCATGTCGCCGCCAAAGGTGCTGAAGGCACTGGGCCGGATCTAGGATCAGAACCATGGTCAAGGTTCAGGTTTGGGGATCACTCAAGCCAGCCCTTGAAGGGGCTGACGAGATAGAACTGGAAGCAGCCAGCATTCGCGAGGTGCTGGATCAGCTTTCGGAAAACTATCCGGGCATGAAACAGGCCATTACGCGCGGCGTTTCAGTGTCGGTAGACGGGCGCATGTATGCCAACGCCATCATGGTCCCGTTGCAACCGGACTCTGAGGTTTTCGTACTGCCGAAGCTGGTCGGGGGTTAGGATCTTTTGACGAACATGACTGCAACACCTGAAATCATCATCCCTGCGATTGCCGAAGACGGCTCGCTGTTTCCCATTGAGAAGATGGAAGCCCATCGTATCGCGCAACAGCATCTTGCCATCTCCGCGTTTGTGTTTTCAGGCAGCAGATTGCTGATCCAGCAGCGCGCGGCGTCCAAATACCATTGCCCCGGCAAATGGGCCAATACCTGCTGTTCCCATCCGCACTGGGGCGAAACCGTGGAAAACGCCGCGACCCGCCGCATTGGCGAGGAATTGGGCATTTCCGTACCGCTCAGCAAGACAAGTGTTTTCGAATATCGTGCCGATGTGGGTGGAGGGCTGATCGAGAATGAGCGTGTGCATGTGTTTGTCGGTCATGCAGATGAGACCGGTTTGGCGATGTCTCTCAACGCAGAAGAAGTCAGCGCGACCAGGTGGGTGGAAGTATCGGAACTTCCAGCGCTGCTGGCAGGTCAGCCGGACAGTCTGTGCCCGTGGTTTGCCATCTATATCAGCCATTGGGACGAATTGAATCTGGGTCAGTAGATCAGCCGAACAACCGTGCAGGAGCCATGCTTCCGTATTAACATAGTCCTGTTAAGCTTCGACACAGGCGTGAAGGCTGCACGGATCAACTGAAATCCGGCCCTTGACCGGCCAATGGGCATCGGACTTGTAGATAACCGTTACGTTGGTTCCCGCGATCTCAGCAACCTTGCTGTTGGCGATTGACGCAGCCGCAACTGTCGCGGTTACACTTGTTGCGGCAATCAGGCCTGCTATCAGCACTTTTGAAAAACTGGTCATCATTCTTGCCTCCGGATACTCGTGAGGGTGTTCTTGTTGTTCGTTTGATAACCACACCATGCCCGTCAGGCATCCGGAACGATGTGTAATTGATCACATCGTGAATTTTCAGTTTTAAATCAGAGGGTTAAGAAAATATTATCGGGTATTCCGCAACCCGGTTGCTCTCAGACACGCTCTGAATTGCCTGTTTTGGCAGTTCAAACCGCTCTAGATCGCCAGGTACTCGTGCCGCAACTCTTTGTTATCAAGCACTTCGCGGGCGGTGCCGTCATAGACAACCGTTCCGGTATCCAGAATAACAGCGCGATCTGCCAGATTGAGCGCCGCAACGGCGTTCTGTTCCACAATGATGGTGGTAATGCCCTGCTCGCGGATCAGTTGCAGGGTTTTTTCAATTTCCTGCACAATAACCGGCGCCAGACCCTCATAAGGCTCGTCGAGCAACAAAAGCTTGATATCACGGGACAGCGCCCGGCCAATTGCCAGCATCTGCTGCTCGCCACCCGAAAGGGTCGTGCCTTCCTGTTTGCGGCGTTCACCAAGGCGCGGGAACAAATCGTATATCCGTTCGATTGACCAGCCAATCGGCTTTTCGATCTGGGCAAGCTTGATATTCTCTTCAACAGTGAGGCCCTGAATAATGCGTCGGTCTTCCGGCACCAGGCCAACACCGCACTGGGCCGCCTCATAAGCCCGCATCTTGTGAAGCGGTTGATGATCCAGCCAGACTTCACCATGGGTGAGCGCGGGATTGTCCAGCCGCGCAATGGCGCGCAATGTTGATGTCTTGCCGGCGCCGTTGCGGCCAAGCAGGGCCAGGATTTCACCCTCGTGAACGTTCAGGCTGACATTCTGCACGATGTAACTCTCGCCATAATAGGCTTGAATTTCGTGGGCGGCAAAATACACCGGCGCGTGCGAAGCAATATTCGGGTTTTGCTGGGTAGCCTGTGTCATTCGTGTGCCCCTCCAAGATAGGCTTCCTGGACTTTCGGATTGCCTTTGATCTTCGACGGCACGTCCTCGACAATCGGTGTGCCCTGCGCCAGCACTGTAATCTTGTTGGCAAGCGAGAACACAACATGCATGTCGTGCTCTATGATCACCATGGTAATGCCGCGCTTTTCTTCAATTTCCTTGAGCAGCTCGATGGTATTGTTGGTATCCGCGCGTGCCATGCCCGCCGTGGGCTCATCAAGCAGCAGAAGCTTTGGATCCTGAGCCAGGCACATGGCCATTTCCAGCCGCCGCTTGTCGCCGCGAGACATGGACGCTGCGATATCATTGCGCTTGTCGGCCATGTTGACGTCGAGCAGCATCTGCTCGACCTTCTCATGAATATCCTTTTCACCGCTGATGCTGGTCAAGGGGTTGAGCCGAAATGCCCCGTCGCGCTTTGCGAAACAGGCGATCATGACGTTTTCAAATACTGACAATGTCGAAAATATTTCCGGCGTCTGGAACACCCGGCTGATGCCAAGCTGGTTGATCTGGTGTGGTTTGAGACCCAGAATTGACTGTCCTTCAAAGGTCACCGAACCGGTATCAGGCTCCAGCTTGCCAACCAGAACGTTCAACAGTGTTGACTTGCCGGCACCGTTGGGGCCGATGATGGCATGAACGGTACCTTCTTCAACACTGAGATTGACATCACCCAGAGCCTGCAGTCCGCCGAACCGCTTGTTGATGTTCTTGATTTCCAGAATTCCCATTAACTTCAGGCCTCACTCAGCGGGTTTCGGATCTGCAACAGCATCGACCTCGGTATGGTTTTTGCCGGTTATCCTGTTCCAGACACGCGTAGCCCCATCGACCAGACCACCCGGCAGGAATATCACAATCAGCATGAATGTCAGGCCCAGGGTCAGGTGCCATCCCTTGCCGACGAACGGATGAATGATCGTCACCAGGAAATTGTCGATGCTCTCCGGCATGAACGAGAACCAGGTATGCAGCACAGTGTCGTTTATCTTTGAGAAGATGTTCTCGAAATACTTGATGAACGCGGCACCCAGCAGCGGTCCAAGCAAGGTACCGGCACCGCCCAGGATGGTCATCAGCACAACCTCCCCGGAAGCCGTCCACTGCATGCGCTCTGCACCGGCCAGCGGGTCCATTGCCGCCAGCAACCCGCCGGCAAGCCCGGCATACATGCCGGAAATGACGAAAGCTGCCAGCGTGTACGGCCGCGAGTTCAACCCGGTATAATTCAGCCGCGTCTGGTTGGTCTTGATGGCCCGCAGCATAAGCCCGAACGGCGACCGGAAAATCCGCATCGAAAGGTAAAACGCAATCAGCATCAACACAGCGCACACATAATACCCGGCACTGAAGTTAAATGACCACCCGGCAACGTCAAACGTGATTACCTCGCGCATTTCCAATCCAAACAGATTGGTGACAGGCAGGCCGCCGGTCGTGTTGGCAGTGTCCAGAACACGCGGGTCGTTGAGCGTCAGTTGCAAACCGGTTTCGCCATTTGTGATCGGCGTCAGCACGGAATAGGCAAGACTGAAACTCATCTGCGCAAAAGCCAGCGTCAGAATGGAGAAGTATATGCCCGACCGGCGCAGGCTGATGAAACCGATAACCAGCGAAAATACGCCCGCCACGACCACGCTCAGCACAATGGCTGGAATAATATTCATCGATAGCAGCTTGAACATCCACACCGCCGCGTAAGACCCCACGCCCAAAAAGGCAGCATGGCCGAATGACAGATAGCCCGTTAGCCCGAACAGTATGTTGAAGCCGATGGCGAAAATGCCAAAGATCACAAACCGCTGCATGAGGTCGGGATAGCCCGCATTGAACTGGGCCAATGCCGATGCTTCCGGGAACGGGTTCATCACAAACGGTGCAAGCAGCGTGCCCGCAATTACGAACATGAAAGTCAATGTGTCTTTTCTGTCGAGATTCAACATTGCCTCACTCCTCCATCACGCCCTTGCGCCCCAGCAAGCCGCGCGGCCGGGTCAGCAGGACGATAATCGCTACGAGATAAATGACGATCTGGTCGATTGAGGGCAGGTAAATGGCTTCGAAGAACCCTTTGACACCGTTCATGGACGCAAAACTCTCCAGGATCCCCAGCAGGAATCCGGCCAGCACGGCGCCACCGAGTGACCCCATGCCGCCGACAACCACAACCACGAAACTCAGCACCAGAAAATCCATGCCCATGTGGTAGTTGGGTGAATTGATCGGGGTGTACATCACTCCCGCCAGCCCGGCGACAGCAGCAGCCAGGCCGAACATGATCGTAAAGCGCCGGTCGATATTGATGCCCAGCAAACCCACTGTCTCGCGGTCCGCCATACCGGCGCGAACCACCATGCCGAATGTGGTGAACTGCAGAAACGCGAATACAAGACCGATTATCAATGCAGAGAAGGCAAAATACACCAGGCGCCAGTACGGATAGATGATCGCATTTTCAGCGTAACCAATCAGCACACCGAAATCGAATGACCCCCTGAACACGTCGGGAGCCGGAGTTGGTATCGGGTTTGCACCGTAAAACGCCTTGATGATTTCCTGCAGCACGATTGCCAGGCCAAAGGTAACCAGAATCTGGTCTGCATGCGGGCGCTTGTAAAAATGCCGGATCAGGCCACGTTCCATGACATACCCGATCGCCAGCATGATCGGTATGGCAAACAGTATCGCCAGCGGCACCGACCAGTTGATGATCGCCTGCCCGGCGGCCTCGCCAAACCAGGATTCCACCAGCGGCGTTTTCACCTGCAGCGGTTTGCCAAGAAAATCCGTCTTGGTAGGATCAACTGTGACAGTCGAAATACTCAGTATTTTCTGCAGCGTCACCGCGCAAAAAGCACCGATCATGAACAGGGCACCATGGGCAAAATTGACAACCCCGAGGGTACCGAAAATCAAGGTAAGCCCCAGGGCGATAAGCGCATAGGCGCTTCCCTTGTCGAGCCCGTTCAATATCTGAAGAAGGATCGCATCCATTGTCTATACCAACTGAATTGTTTGGCGTCGCGCGCCGTCCCCGCCAGCGCAACGCTCATAGCCCACGTAAGTAGTCTTCATAGCCCAGTTAAGTCGCGTCGCGCCAGCAACAATCTTTACCGGCGCGACACGTATCACTTGTAAATCAAGTGCCGGTTAGGCGCCCGGGTTACATTTACCCAGCGAACCACCCGCAAACATTGGATGATCAGGTGCATATTCCACCTGCGCACGCGGGGTAACTTCCACGACTTCCAGAACGTCGAATTCCGAAGTCGGGTTTTCCTTACCCTTCACGACCAGCACGTCCTTGAAGCACTGGTGATCTTCGGCACGGTATTCAACGTCGCCATTGCCAAGACCGGAGAACTTGAAGCCTTCCAGCGCTTCGACAACACCACATGGGTTGAACGTACCGGCACGTTCGCATGCATCAGCATACAGAAGCGTCTGGCAGTAAACCGTGTGCGCAGCCTGTGATGGCGGGAAGCCATACTTTTCACCGAACGACTTGACGAATGCCTTGGAGCCCTCGTCGGACAGTGACCAGTGCCAGTTGGTTGAACCGAAGATACCTTTAACGTTCGCGCCGGCACCACGAGCCATCAGGCGTGAATACAGCGGAACAACGATCTCGAAGTTCTTGCCGTTAACCTGCTTCTCACGAAGACCGAACTGAACTGCTGAGGTCAGCGAGTTGATCATGTTGCCGCCGTAATGGTTCAGCACCAGAACATCAGCACCCGAGTTCAGGACCGGAGCAACGTAGGACGAGAAGTCCGTTGTGGCCAGTGGCGTAAGAACGTTCTTGACCGTCGTCCAACCCTTCTCTTCGGTTGCCTTGGCGATGGATTCCTGTTGTGTCCAGCCCCAGGTGTAATCGGCAGTAAGGTGATAGGCCTTACGATCCTTGCCGTACATTTTCTCAAGCACTGGCGCCAGCGCAGCACCTGACATGTAGCCGTTGAAGAAGTGACGGAAACCGTTTGCCTTCTTGTCCTTGCCGGTGGTGTCGTTTGAGTGTGTCAGACCGGCCATGAAGATGACGCCGGCTTCCTGGCACAAACCCTGCACAGCAATCGCAACACCCGAAGAAGAACCGCCGGTGATCATCACCGCGCCATCTTTTTCGATCATCGATTTGGCAGATGCACGCGCAGCGTCGGACTTGGTCTGTGTATCGCCGGTGACGAACGCAACCTTTTTACCAAGGATACCGTTACCCTTGAGGGCCTTTGATGAGAACGTGCTCATCATGCCGCTATCGCCGCCGCCATTGAGATGCTCAACTGCAAGCTCGTAGGCGCGCAGTTCATCAGCACCCTCATCGGCATAAGGACCGGACTGAGGCACATTGAAACCAAGCGTGACAGTGCCGCCCTTGGGTTCATTGGTATAGGAAAACGCTGGACGCGTCAGAAGCGTTGGCATGGCAAGGCCGGCACCAACTGCGGCACCGGACTTGATCAGGCCACGACGCGTAAATTCAAATTTCGACATTCAATCCTCCCATTAGGAATTGCGGCAAGATTGCTCTCCTTGCCGTTCAAGCTAAATTTTAGCCTTTTACAGCCAACAGGAGAATAACCGGCTTCGCAATTCGACAAAGGTATAGCTTGAGGCTTACGATCGCCCTGTAACACCATGAATCGTGGTGACTTAGCTCACTTTGGCGCATATCGGTTGAAACAACGGGCAAATTCGAAAAACACCGGTCCTGCAGCAGCAGATGGGCTATGATCTTGGATGACCGGGTGATAGTCCTGCGTCACCATGGTTCATTCAGATTATTGCGCCCACGTGATGAAATGACGATGTGCAGAGGCAGAGAACGAGTTATGCAATCCACCGACCGGTCAGCATCTGAAATTGACGAAGCCAATGTGCCGGCAGGATGCAAGGCGTGCGGTGCGCGCCAGTTCGGTATCTGCAGCGCCCTGAAAGCGTCTCAACTGGCACATTTTTCTACCGTCACGCGACGACGCAAGATTGCCCATGGTGAAACGATCTCTTTCGAAGACGACGAGGTCGTGGACTACGCCAACATAGTCTCCGGTGCGGTGAAGCTGACCAAGCTGCTCAGTGACGGCCGCCAGCAGATCGTCGGGCTGCAGTTTGCACCGGAGTTCATCGGCAAGCCGTTCTCGGAGAAAGTGTCAATTTCAGTAGAAGCCGCAACTGATGTCGAAATCTGCGTGTTCCCCAAGACCGAACTTGAGAACATGCTCAAACAGCAGCCGGATTTCGAACATAGACTGCTGGAGCAGACACTGATCCAGCTCGACGATGCCAGAGCCTGGATGGTGACGCTCGGGCGCAAAACCGCGCAGGAAAAAGTTGCCAGTTTTCTCCTGCTGCTGGCGGATCATATCGGCAAACCGGCACCTGACAATCCGACCGACAGCGAATTCATGCTGCCGCTTAAACGTGCTGATATTGCCGACTTTCTCGGCCTGACCCTTGAAACAGTCAGCCGCCAGATGACCAAACTGCGCAAGATGGGGGCAATCGATATCAGGAAGAACCTCGAAGTCACGGTTCATGATACCGACAGGCTGATCGCTATTTCCGGCGGCGACTAGAGTGATGTCCTAACTGCATGCCTTGTGCTCGATCAGCGGTATCAGGCATTCGTTCTCGAAAGCGACATGGCGCCGGATTGAAGCAAAGAAGCCGCGCAGCATATAGCCCGCGGACTCCGCGTTGGACGGTTTTCCGGTTCGCCCGCAATCATGCAGCAGGCAGGCGATTTCATCTGCAAAGGAATCATCTTCCAGATGCTCCTGGCGCAGCCGGTCGAGACTGGCCTGCAGGCGCCTGTCATCCGGGTAAGCCTGCATCAGCTGCGGGAAAAGTTGGGTTTCTTCCATAAGCTGCGCATTTCGGACTGTCGGCAGAATGCATCTCGACAATGCCAGACAGCTTTGCACATCAACCTGATTGGGCAGGCAATCAGCGAAATCCTCCAGAGCATCACACAGCTTCAACTTCAGGCGGTGATGTTGTCGGAATTCCGTCAGGCTCTGTTCCAGCTTCTGGACACCGGCACCGGACGGTTCAAGCAGATAAATCGGCATCGGACAGCAGCAGCCCTTGGACTAGATGTTGACAATGACGCGCATCAATTGTGCACTCAATGCACAGTGAGCATGATGTCGCAGATCTGCTTTGACACAGATCAATGTCCAAACACCACGCAGCCATCATGTTCGCCATCGGTACACGCCCGCCATTTTTAGAAGGCGCTAATGTCTGGGGGCTCCTGACATGAAATACGGTTACGAATTGGCAGCCATGGTCCTGGCAACATTTCTTGCGCTTATGGGCGCAGCTTTTGCCGCAGACCCGCTGTTCCAGGCCCATGCCTGGATCCTGTTCTTCATTTTAACCGGCAGTTCAATCGTGCTGATGCGACGGGTGCAGTTCGCACCTGCCGGCCAGCCAAAAACTGCCGAAGACACATCCGGTTACATGGACGATGTGGTGCGCTACGGCGTCATCGCGACGATGTTCTGGGGTATAGTCGGCTTTCTGGTCGGCGTCATCATTGCAGCCCAGCTTGCCTGGCCGGTGTTCAATATCGAACCCTATCTCAATTTTGGCCGCCTGCGCCCGGTTCACACATCCGCCGTCATCTTCGCATTTGGCGGCAATGCACTTTTGTGCACCAGTTTTTATGTGGTCCAGCGCACCTGCCGGGCTCGGCTCTGGGGCGGCAACCTCTCCTGGTTTGTCTTCTGGGGATACCAGCTGTTTATCGTCATGGCGGCAACCGGCTATCTGCTTGGCATCACCCAGTCCAAAGAATACGCCGAACCTGAATGGTACGTGGATATCTGGCTGACCATTGTCTGGGTCGCGTATCTGGCGGTTTTCATCGGCACCATTGTAAGGCGCAGGGAACCTCACATATACGTGGCCAACTGGTTCTATCTGGCCTTCATCATTACGGTTGCCATGCTGCATGTGGTCAACAACCTGGCCATGCCGGTGTCATTGCTGGGTGTCAAAAGCTACTCGGCGTTTGCCGGTGTACAGGATGCACTGACGCAATGGTGGTACGGTCATAACGCCGTCGGCTTCTTCCTCACTGCAGGCTTCCTTGGCATGATGTATTATTTTGTGCCCAAACAGGCTGAACGACCGATCTATTCCTATCGACTGTCGATCATTCACTTCTGGTCGCTGATATTCCTGTACATCTGGGCAGGCCCGCACCATCTTCACTACACCGCATTGCCGGACTGGGCACAGACGCTCGGCATGGTGTTTTCCATCATGCTGTGGATGCCCTCGTGGGGCGGCATGATCAACGGTCTGATGACCCTATCGGGTGCATGGGACAAGCTGCGCACAGACCCCATCCTTCGTATGATGGTGCTGGCGTTGGCATTCTACGGCATGTCGACTTTCGAAGGCCCCATGATGTCAATCAAGGCGGTCAATTCACTGTCCCATTACACTGACTGGACCATCGGCCACGTGCACTCCGGCGCACTCGGATGGGTCGGCATGATCTCGTTTGGCGCCATCTACTATCTGGTCCCAAAACTGTGGAACCGCGACCGTCTCTATTCACTGCGGCTGGTGAACTGGCATTTGTGGCTGGCCACCATCGGCATTGTGATCTACGCCGCCGTTTTGTGGGTTGCCGGGATTACCCAGGGCCTGATGTGGCGCGAGTATGACGAACAGGGCTTCCTCGTGAACTCGTTTGTCGAAAGCGTCAGCGCCATTCATCCCGAATACGTGATGCGCGTACTTGGCGGTGGCCTGTACCTGATCGGCGGCCTGGTGATGGCCTACAACGTCTACCGGACCATTCGTGGTGATGTTCGCAAGGAGGTCCCCATGGGGGCAGCCGGCACGACGTCATCAGCGGTTCCAGCAGAATAAGGGGCATCGAAAATGAACATACTCAATAAGCACGGCGCACTTGAGCGCAACGTTACCCTGCTGGCGGCTTGTTCACTCGTGGTGGTCATGATCGGCGGCATCGTTGAAATCGCCCCGCTGTTCTATGTGAAGAACACCATCGAGAAGGTGGAAGGCGTCAGGCCCTATTCTCCGCTTGAGCTTGCCGGTCGTGACATATACGTCCGCGAAGGCTGTTACCTGTGCCACAGCCAGATGATCCGGCCGTTCCGGGACGAAGTGGAACGCTATGGCCATTACTCACTGGCTGCGGAATCCATGTATGACCGGCCGTTCCAGTGGGGCTCGAAACGCACCGGACCTGATCTGGCACGCGTGGGCGGCAGGTATTCCGATGACTGGCATGTGGCACACTTGAAGGACCCCCGTTCCGTGGTACCGGAATCCATCATGCCGTCTTACGGGTTCCTGCTCACAACCAAGCTCGATACCAGCAACCTTGCCGGCAGCCTGAAGGCCAATGCCACGCTTGGTGTGCCCTATTCACAGGACATGATCGACCAGGCTGCCGCTGATGCCGCAGCACAGGCTGATCCCGACAGTGACGGGGCAGATGCGGTCAAGGAGCGTTATCCGAAAGCCGTCGTCAGCAATTTCGACGGTGATGCGTCAACACTGACCGAAATGGATGCGTTGGTGGCATACCTGCAGATGCTCGGCACTCTGGTGGACTTCAAGTCCTACGATGCCAGTTCGCAGACCAACCAGCGCTAGGAGGCGAAAACCATGGATTACAATACATTCCGTCAATTCGCCGATAGCTGGGGATTGCTCTACCTGACCATCCTGTTTGTCGGCATCGTGTTGTTCACGTTCAGGCCCGGCTCGAAAAAAATCGCGGACGATATCGCACAGATTCCCTTGAGAGAGGACGACGATCATGGCAAAAAATGAAATTGATGACGTCTCCGGCGTCGAAACAACCGGCCATGAATGGGACGGCATCAAGGAACTCAACAACCCGCTGCCACGCTGGTGGTTGTGGACCTTTTACGCCTGCATCATCTGGGCAATCGGTTATGTGATCTATTATCCGGCCATTCCGCTTATTGAAGGTTCGACCATGGGTATCTCGGGTGTAACCAACCGGTCACTGCTGCATGAAGAACTGACAAAAGTCGAAGCTTCCAAGGCCAGCCTGGTGTCCAGGATTGACAGCACCGGCCTGGAAGACATTCGCGGCAACGAAGAACTGTTCCGGTTTGCCGTGGCGGGTGGCTCGTCCCTGTACAAGGTCAACTGCTCGCAGTGCCATGGCTCCGGCGCCCAGGGCGCGCCCGGGTACCCGAACCTGAACGATGATGACTGGCTGTGGGGCGGTGATCTGGAGCAAATTTATCTCACCATCAAGCACGGTGTGCGCAATGTTGACGATGACGACGCCCGGCAATCGGAAATGCCGGCTTTCGGAGATGACGTACTGGAACCGGCACAGATTGCCGATGTGACCCAGTATGTGTTGCAATTGTCGTCTCAGGAACATGATGCCACTGCGGCAAAGAGCGGTGCTGCAATCTTCGCGGAAAACTGTGCAGTATGCCATGGCGATGATGGCAAGGGCGGTCGTGAGTTTGGCGCACCCAACCTGGCCGATGCCTTGTCGCTTTACGGTAACACAACAGACACGATTGCAGCCCAGATTGCCAAACCGAAGCATGGTGTCATGCCGGCCTGGGGACTGAAGCTCAGTGAGGCTGAAGTCAAGCAGCTGACGGTTTACGTACACAGCCTCGGTGGCGGTGAACAGGCCGCAACCCAGTAACCTGCATGTAGGGCATTAGCCGAAATGGCATCTGACACAAACGTCGAAACCTTTGATGCTGAAGCCGTCAACGCCCAGCACAACCGTGAGCTGTATGCAGCGCGCCAGAAGATCCACCCGAAACGGGCGAGCGGTTCATTCCGCTCGCTCAAATGGGTAATCCTGGCGGTGACGCTGGGCATCTACTACGTCACGCCGTGGCTGCGCTGGGACCGGGGTGAATTTGCCCCGGACCAGGCTGTGCTGATCGACATGGCGAATCGGCGGTTCTACTTCTTTTTCATCGACATCTGGCCGCATGAGTTTTTTTTCGTGGCCGGCATGCTGGTCATGGCCGGTATCGGCCTGTTTCTGGTGACCTCCACAGTGGGCCGGGCCTGGTGCGGTTATACCTGCCCGCAAACCGTGTGGGTTGACCTGTTCCTGGTGGTGGAGCGGTTTTTCGAAGGCGACCGCAACGCCCGCATCAAGCTTGATGCGGCACCCTGGAGCAGCGCAAAAATTGTCAAGCGGACCTCAAAGCATGTCGTATGGGTGCTGATTGCGGTGGCAACCGGCGGTGCATGGATATTCTACTTTGCCGACGCACCAACCCTGTTGAAGGATTTTGTAACCGGCAATGCAGCCTTTGTTGCCTACGCCACCGTCGGCGTTTTGGCGGCGACCACCTATGTATTCGGCGGCCTGATGCGCGAACAGGTATGCACCTATATGTGCCCGTGGCCACGCATTCAGGCAGCCATGCTTGATGAACACTCGCTGACCGTCACCTATAATGACTGGCGCGGTGAACCACGCACACGCCATGCCAAGAAGGCAATTGCCGCCGGCGAAGTTGTTGGTGACTGCGTCGATTGCAATGCCTGCGTCGCGGTCTGCCCCATGGGCATTGATATTCGCGATGGCCAGCAGCTTGAATGCATAACCTGCGCCTTGTGCATCGATGCCTGCGACGGCGTGATGGAGAAGATCGGCCGCGACAAGGGGCTGATCTCCTATTCAACCCTGTCCACATATAACCAGAACATGGCATTAGCGACGGGTGGTGCGCCCAGCGCCGGCATTCAGCCGCAACTGATCCGCCCTGAAGGCAAGCTCGCAGCCGGTGTAGAGCACTTCAACTGGCGCAATGTGATCCGCGTGCGCACGGCGATCTACATGGTGATCTATGGTGCCATCGGCCTCGGCCTGCTCGCAGCACTGCTGATGCGCAGTCATCTGGATGTGAATGTGCTGCATGACCGCAACCCGCAATTCGTGCAGCTCAGTGACGGGTCTATCCGCAACGGCTACCAGATCAAGATTCTCAACATGCGAACCGAGCCACGCTCATTCCGCATCACACTTGACGGACTGGCCGGAGCAACCCTGAAGCTGGAAGGCAGTGATCTGGGTCAAGGCGCCAATGGCACCCTCGATGTCAAGGCAAACCAGTTGCGCAATGTCCGCGCCTTTGTCACGCTGCCGAAGGACGCCATCGCCACCAAAACAACCGACTATGCCTTCAAGGTTGTCGACACAACGAGCGCCGACACGGTTACCGCGAACGTGCGTTTTGAAGCGCCTTCCGGCACTGGACAATAGGTCATGCAAACACCACCAACACCGCCAACACAGCCTAAACAGTTCACCGGACGCCACATGCTGTTTGCCATGCTGGCGTTCTTCGGTGTCATCATAATTGTCAACCTGACAATGGCAGCTTTTGCGACCAGGAGCTGGACCGGACTTGTGGTCAAGAATTCCTATGTGGCCTCGCAAGACTTCAATCGCGAACTGGAGCAGGCCAAGTTGCAGGCCGCGCGCGGATGGACCGGCGACATCGCCTATCGCAATGGTGCCGTTGTCCTGTCGTTGACGGACAAGGCCGGCCAGCCGGTTGTGCTGGACACATCGATTGTCCAGATCGGTCGCCCGGCGTTTGAACAGGAAGATCACCGGGTTGAAATGGTGCACCAGGGCAATGGCATCTATCATGCCGAGGACAAATTGCAGCCGGGCATCTGGCAGGTATCCGTGCGCGGAACCAGCAGCCAGGGTGATTACCGCCTGGACAGCAGGCTGATCATCAAGGCGGACGCCGGCCAATGAGCTGTTGCAGTGCAAGCTCGGTACCGTCATCTGTTGCGCTGAAGCACCGGCTTGATCACGAGCGCACACTGGCAGCGTCGCATACCATGCCCGACGGCAGCTTGCAGACCGATTTCATTGTGCCTGCCATGCACTGTATCGGCTGCATTCGCACGATTGAGCGAGGCCTGGCGAAGTTGCCGGACGTGACAAATGCCCGTGCAAACCTGTCTACCAAACGCGTTACCGTGCAATGGCAGCCTCGTGCTGGCCGCCACATGAATTTTTTGCAAAACTTGGCAGACCTGGGATTTGAGGCGTCGCTGTTCGATCTGGAGGATGTCTCAAACTCGGCGCGGCAGACCGGCAGGCAGCTGTTGATCTGCCTGGCCGTTGCCGGCTTTGCTGCCGCCAATGTCATGCTGTTGTCGGTGTCGGTATGGTCTGGTGCAGATGCTGAAACTGAAAAACTGTTCCAGCTCATATCAGGGCTGATTGCAGTACCTGCATGCCTGTTTGCCATCCGCCCGTTCCTGACATCTGCACTGGGGGCATTGCGCAACAAACGCCTCAACATGGACGTCCCCATTACACTGGCCGTGCTGATGGCGCTGGCCATGAGCATCCACGAAAGCCTCATTGGGCATCACGAAGCCTATTTTGATGCGTCGGTGACCTTGCTGTTCTTTCTGCTGATTGGCCGCTATCTCGACCACATGATGCGCGAGCGCGCCCACAGCGCCATACTGCAACTGTCACGGCTGGTCCCCTCCGGCGCGGTTCGCGTGAGCGCCGACGGGGCGCAGTCATATGTATCGCTGAGCGAGTTGACCGCTGGCGACGAGATCATGGTCGCAGCCGGTGAGCGCGTACCGGTCGACGCCAGCGTCATTGATGGTTTCAGTGACCTTGACCGCTCGCTGGTGACCGGTGAAAGCGCCAGCGTGGCGGCTTCCCCCGGGCTTGAAATCGAAGCCGGTGTACTCAACCTTTCAGGGCCCTTGACCCTGCAGGTTATCCGAAGCGCCGATAAATCGTTCGTGGCAGAAGTCATGTCGATGATGGAGGCAGCCGAACACGGCAAATCCGGCTATGTCCGGATTGCCGACAGGACCGCGCGCATCTATGCACCGGTCGTCCATATCCTGGCAG
>JABDRA010000253.1 GCA_013041995.1 Anderseniella sp.
GGGCTAAGCCCGCCGCCGGGCAGTCGCCTGATGGTGTCGGCAGCGCGGATCAGTCGGTAGATGACGATTTCGGAAGTCCAGGTCATACGTGGGGGTCCTTTCAGGCAGCAGAATTTACCGCAGCCATTTTATCCCCGCCACGTTTGCGTCTCCAGATCAGGAAGACGTCTGGCAAATGGCACTGCCGATCAGCTTTCCACCATCTCGGGGTCTTCAAGATCAGTCTGAATCCATCTGTCACTGACATGGATGTCCGTGGTTTCCAACAGACCGGGGCCGAGATTTTCATATTTGTGAGGAATGTCAGCAGGGCCCAGCAACACGTCTCCTGCAACAGCCTCCAGCTTTGTGTCGCCAATGGTAAACAGGGCCTTGCCGGTGCGGACTATGAAAATCTCGTCGTAAGGATGCACATGCCACTTCGGGCCGACACCTGTTTTTTCGGTTGCATAGAAAAGTACCGTCACACCTGTGCCGATGTCCCTGCCCTCCAGGATACCTTTCCAGAAACGATCGTCCGATGCCCAGTCACTGCGCTTCAAATGTACGGGTTTCCGGCTCATGCAAACACTCCTTGTGTTCGTCATGATGTGGGCAGCGCCAGGCAGCAAAACAATGGCGCTCCTGCGATTACCTGTTACCTACTCGGCGATCTGCAAAGTGATTGCGAATTGGGCATTACCGTTCAAATGAAGTAATTGTTCGTGCTGGTTGTTCGGCCGATTTACCCGTGTGGACACATTCAATCGGGTCAGCCTGCAGGTGGCGGCGATGGTGCCCAGCAGAACAGGGCATTCAGTTACCGCCTGCCTGTAGATCATTTTCCGACCGCTGATTTGAGCATCCGACAGCGTCTTCATCTCGTCGTCTGCAAGCGGCATCTGCATATCGAAACTGACGTTTACATTGACAATTTCAGAGGCCATAGCTGCCAGGGACCGGGCTTTGCCTTGTGATGAGACGGCGGTAAGACCCAAGGCAACGGCAACGGTCATCAGGGCTGTCATGGCGAATTCAGTAGTGGTTTTGCGGTACATTTTTCAAATTCCTTGATTGCTGTCGGTCTGGTCCCTGCGGTGTTCGCGCAGGAACCAGCGCTGCGCTATTGCTCACCGGGTTCCAGAGCCGCGGCGGATTTCGCCAGCCGCACCAGGTTGATGAACTCGGCCCGGTAGCCAAACCGGTCTTCACCCTTGGTCGACTGCGCCAGTGAAACCACATCGTCATAAGAGAAACTGCCGGTATACCGGCCACCGCTCAGCACTTGGCCGAAAGCGGCCACCGACGCGGCAAACCGGTCATCACGCGATGCCTTGGCCACCGACGCTGCTTCCGAGACCCGCGTCACCGGGGCGGTGATCAGGGTGCTGGTATCGCTGTCCGGCAGCTTGTAGCGGATTTTTATGAAGGCATATTCCTCGGCGCTGCCTGTGGCAGGTTTGGCTGGCTCAGACTGATAGCGCAGATCGTCGACCAACCGCCCGTTTGCACCGACAGGCGTGATTTCATACAGCGCCGTTACCGTGTGTCCGGCACCGATGTCTCCTGCATCGACCTTGTCATTGTTGAAGTCTTCGCGGTTCAGCAACCGCGTCTCATAGCCGATCAGTCGATACTCGCTGACCGTTGCCGGGTTGAACTCGAGTTGCAGCTTCACGTCCTTGGCGATGGTGAACAGTGTGGAACCTGCCTCTTCGACCAGCACCTTACGAGCCTCGCTCAGTGTATCGATATAGGCGGCATTGCCATTGCCGTTCTGGGCCAGCGCCTGCATCAGCTCGTCATTATAGTTGCCGCGACCGAAGCCCAGGACAGACAAGGTGACACCGGATGCGCGCTTGCGTTCAATGAAGCTCTTCAGCTCACCGGTGTCCGAAATGCCGACATTGAAATCGCCATCGGTGGCCAGGATCACCCGGTTGACGCCAGCATTATCGATCTGGCGTTCAGCAAGCTGATAGGCCTGGCGGATACCTTCTGCACCTGCCGTCGAGCCACCGGCGTTCAATCGCTCAAGCGCTGACAGAATCTTGTTCCGGTCAGCCACCCGCGTCGGCTCCAGCACCGTGCCGGCAGAGCCTGCATAGGTGACAATGGAAACCGTATCATCGGGCTTCAGCGACGACAGCAGCAGCTTGAACGAGTTGCGCAGCAGCGGCAGCTTGTCCGGCGCGTTCATTGAACCGGACGTATCGATCAGAAATACCAGATTGGCCTTGGGTGCTTCAGTCTTCGGCAGCTCAAACCCCTTGATGCCGATGCGCAGCAGTTTGGTATTGGTGTTCCACGGTGTCGGCATCACCGAGACATTGGCACGGAACGGTTGGTTCCGGTTCTCCGGCGCCTGGTAGCCATAGTCAAAATAGTTGATCATTTCTTCGACACGGACAGCGTCTTTTTGCGGCAGTACACCATTGTTCAGGGCGTTGCGTACAAAGGCGTAAGATGCCGTATCAACATCAATCGAGAATGTTGATACCGGGTCTTTTGCGACCACTTTCAGTGGATTGGAGGTTATATCGGAAAACTTGTCGCGGCCCTGATCCCGGTATTGCCGGACTACGGTGTCATCACGGCTGCGCAAGCCTGAGGTCGCCTCATTTGCAACAACGCCGCCGGTGGTTTGAGGCGAAAAGCTGAATTGCGCACGATTCTCTCGCTTCGAAACTGGTGGGATTCCCGGCTGTTGTTTTCCGGCTTCTTTCGTTTTGGGGACCTCTTCTTCGAGCCGTGCAACCGGTGCGCTATCCGGCAAAGCCGCAATGACGTCCTTTTCGTCAGCAGGGGTCGCCTGGCCCAGTTTGGTTTCAACTGGCGTAGACACAATACCGGGTCTGATGTGGTCAATACTGACAACGGCGACGGCCAGTACAGCCAGGCTCGCGCCGCCGGCCAACAAGTGTGTGAGTTTAGGGTGTGCAAAGTCCATGAAAGGTCTCCTCTTGAGTGCGATAAGCAATTGATTGCCCCGCTCCCTAAGACGGCTACCGATGGAGGATCCTTGGTGGACATTCGCATTTTCTTGCTCGAAAGCTTCCGTGGCTGCCCGCATGGCAGCCTGACGCGCAGCATCGCTCGGCCGAACGGTTGCCTGCCGCTCAAATGCCCGTTCCATCCTGTTCAGTTCGTCATTCATGCTTCTGCTTTCGCCAACGTTTTAAGCTCCTTGCGCAATTCGTGCATGCGCCAGGACACGGTGGATTCCTTGATGTCGAGCACGTCTGCCGCCTCCGCATGGGTCAGGCCTTCGGCCAGCACCAGAACCGCGGTTTCGCGTAAATCCTGGCCAACCCGTTGCAGCGCATCATGGAGCCAGGCCAGTTCGCGGGCGGCATCTGCTTCTGCGCCTCGCACCAGTTCGGACACTTCGCCATAAGCCTGGTGCAGCCGGGTCGTGGCGCTTTGCCTGCGATGAAAGTCCTGAGATGCATTGACCACGATCCGGTACAGCCATGAGGTGAACTGCGCCTCGCCCTTGAACGAGCGCAGTTTTACCGCAAGCGATGTACAAACCGTCTGGGCCACGTCTTCGGCGTCCTCGCGCACGCCGGTAAAGCGCAGCGCAACACGGAATATGCTGTCATAGTGACGCTCCAGCAGCACCTGGAATGCCGCCATATCACCACCAGCGGCCTGCGCGGCCAGCTCGCTGTCACTCGTGTTCATTCGCATGTTCTGTCATTGGACGTATGGCAAGAGCATTTCCTTGGCGGTTGCAGAACATTTTTTTAAAGAATGCGACAGCAAAGACGGGTTCAGCCTACTTAAGAACCCATTTTAGCAGGCTGAAAGAAAGGGGCCGGTGTCAGAATTGTGTTGGTCTGGCTGACCAGATATCCCGCTTCTGCGCTCAGCTTCAAATAGGCCTGCCAGTCGGGATCAGCGGCCATTGCAGCGCGCTTTTCCGCCCTGTCAGCGGCACTGTCATATACCCAGATGTGGACATAGGAATTGACATTACCGGTCTCGACGGCGCCGTAGACTGCCGGATACCCCAGGTTTCGGCACTGGGCGGCCCAGCCGTGCTCTTCATATAGTTTCATGTGTTTTTTGATAGTGCCGGGCCGGCAAACATACGTACGCAAGTCATAGATCATGGTCTCTGGTTCCTTTTATGCATCAACAGACCTGATAACATGACGGTCAGGTTGCCGAGACACTAAAATGTCACCCAACCACGGTTCGGAATGTTCCGACTACTCCAATTCCATACAGTTTGCATAATAGGTTACCGTTGCCGGCCAGTCAGAGAATATGCCGGCAACACCCACATCCTTTGCCAATACATCGATGAGTTCGTACATCACGCCGTCATCGTCGGTCAGATCCTTGATCGACTGATAGTACCAGCCTCCTCCCGTCTTCAATGGACCGGATCGTTCAATCGTCCAGGTGATCAGTCGCAGATTTGCTGCTTTGGCCTGCGCGGCATATTCGGAGGGCGCGATTTTGCCATTCTTTACGGTCACCAGCATCCAGAGCGGCGGGGCAATATAGCGGACCCCCATATCGGCAAGTTCCTGCATGGACGGCTTGAAAGTGGCCGCATCATCGGGCTTGAGACCGCTGTCATACCGGCCGTCAAGATATACGGCCTGCGCACCAAACTCCGGCTCATTCTTGATCCAGTACAAGACATCATCCAGATTGAACGATTGGGGCCAGACATCACTGGCCGGTACACCTGCAGACTTGTATTCGTCGATCATTTTTTGCGCGTAGTCGGCTTGTGAGAATCCGTCAAAGGGCATTTCAACCGCGGGTGATTTCAGCTCGGGCGTGAACTTTGCGCCAAGCTGCTGGAAAAGCCTGATCGATTCAGCATGGGTCATCACGATGCCGGCTGACGCGGCATACAGGTCTGTTCGCCAGCTTGCTGTCCCGTTCATGTAGTCTTCGACGATAACTGCCTTCTTGTCTGCAGCATCCATTTTTCCCGTCAGAGTCCTGAACTCGGCCAGACTGAGCTCTGACGTCCGGCATTCCGCTGATGCAGGCTTGTCGCCGGAAGCAGCGGCAAAGGGCTTTATGCAAGTTGATGCCAGATCAGAGGCCAGAATATTGGTTGTTGTATGCAAATCATTCTGCGCGTGGCGACAGACAAGCTGCTTGTCTTTGGTAAATGTAACGTCACATTCCAGGATGCCCGCCCACATCCGCGCAGCCGCTACATAGGATTGCCGAGTGTGTTCGGGAAACTGCATCGCGGCACCGCGATGGCCGATCGAAAACAGTTTTTTCTTCATCGGCATGCCGGCGCACGAAAGCAGCCTACTCTTTAGTCCGCCGTCTTTCATACTGTCAATCAGGAAAAACGGGCGAGGACCAACAGTTACCTCGTCCGCAACTGCAGTAGACGCTATTGCCGAAAATGCCAGAATGAAGACGGAACGAACTATCAGGTTCACGGGTATACTCCCTACAAGATGGTTTGACATAAACTGAAGCCGATCTGCGTCTGTGTTGTGCTACGCAATTGTGACATTCCAGTTTTGGTTCGATTGCAAAACTATGTCATCCAGCCTCGTTTGTTGCTGGCAACCTCGGTGTCTGGGTTTAGCGTTGCAGGATTTTCAGCGAACGTTGATATGGGCTGTCTGAGCAACTGCTTCTGCAATAATCCATTCCATGAATGCTGTTACTTCGGTTCTCTGCAAGGCGCGCCGCGATGTCACCAGATCGTATCCGATATCGGTGGTCACCTGCTCGCGAAACGGACAGGTAAGCAGATTTGCTTCGACCAGATCATGCAATACGGGCAGGCTTCCCAGCACAACACCCTGCCCTGCAATGGCGGCCTGAACGGCCAGATTGTAATCACTGAAGTGGACCCCGGTTGCCGAACTGACATGATCCGCCCCCACTTCTGCAAGCCAGGGTTGCCAGCCCATCCAGCGTTTGGTGGCGTGCGCCCAACTGAGTTCAGACAGATCCCAGTGCAGCAATGTGGCGTGTCGAAGGTCATCAATCGCGTTCAGTTTGCGTGGACCGAACCCAAGTGAGGGATTGCAAAAAGCGCAAAGCTGTTCATCAAACAGTCGATGAGAAACCAGCTTGCCCTGCGGCGCCTGGCCAAACCGGACAGCAATATCCGCCGCACCGTTTTCGAGATCGACGATCTTCAACGAGGAATCGATCAGCACATCAACTTCACTGTTGCTTTCGCGAAACCGGTCCAGTTTCGGTACCAGCCAGGCTGTGGCGAAGGACGGTTCAACAGAAACGATCAACCGTTTACGCATGTCCGGCGTGCGCATCATATCGACCGCATCGCGGACCTGGGCGAAGCCGGACGCCAGCATCTTGCAACCTGACTGCCCGGATGCAGTCAGTTCCAGGCCCCGTCCACTGCGTTTCACCAGTTGTGTGCCAAGAGCTTCCTCCAGCTTGCCGACCAGTTGCTTCACCGCCGCCGGTGTTACACGCAGTTCTTCAGCCGCACGGGCATAGTTCAGGTGCCTTGATACAGCCTCGAACGCTTTCAGGGCGTTTAATGATGGCAGCCAGTCACTCATGTCAAAAGGTAGATAAACTAACTTTAGAACAAAGATCAAATGTCTTTGCCTGACAGCCAGTGAGCGCTAGTTTTCAGCGATACTATCCGATCATTTTCCCGGGGCATCTCGATGAGCAATTCTATCCATTCAGACGTGCAAAAAACGGTCCGCGTGAGCAGCCGGCGTTTCGAACTCTCCCCCTTCCATGACTGCTGGGCCAATGAGCACACGGTCATGGGGGTTTATGCCGGTCGCTATTACAGTGTGTTCAACGGTGAAGACGTCACCGAGACCTACTGGGCGCTGCGCCGCAAAGCGGTCATGTATGATGTGCCGGAACGTCCGGTAGAGATTTCCGGTCCAGATGCCGTTGCGTTTCTGGAGCGTGTGTTTGCCCGCAGGGTTTCCGACCTGAAGCAAGGCCGTGGTCGTTATGCCATTGCCTGTACACCCAAAGGCGGTGTGTTCATGGACGGCATATTGTTCAAGCTGGCAGCGGACAGGTTCTGGTACGTGCAGCCTGACGGAGCGCTGGAGACATGGCTACACGCTCACAGTGAAAGGTTTGACGTTACCATCTCTGATCCCCGTTCCCGGGTGCTGCAGATACAAGGACCAACATCCCTTGATATCATGCACGCCGCATCTGGCGGCGCGATTGGTGAAGCCATGGGTTATTTTCATTCCGGATTTTTCGAGATCGGCGGTCAGGAAGTCTACGTTTCCCGCACGGGCTGGACCGGAGAACTGGGTTACGAAATCTACACCCAGGCAGAAGCCACCAATTGTCCGGACCTCTGGCAACACCTGCTGAAAGCCGGTGAACCCCACGGCATGATGGTCGGTAGTATTTCGTCCATGGAGATCCGCCGCCTGGAAGCAGGCATTCTGGACAATGGCACGGATTTCGACATGTCCATGACGCCGTTTGAGGCTGGATTGGGCGCTTTTGTGGATATCGACAAGGAAGATTTCATCGGTCGAGCCGCCCTTCTTGGCGGCAAGCCCGGTACGCGGATTTACGGCGTCAAATGCGCCGAAGCCACGCCGGTTTACCACGGTGAAATCCTGAATGGAGAAGACGATGTTGCCCGCATCACCGCCGGTGCATGGTCACCTTATCTGGAGGCAGGCATCGGGTATGCCCGCTTCCACTCAGCAGGTAACTGGGCGGGCAAAACACTGACCATGCGGACAGCGCAAGGTGAGGTGGTTGCCTGCGAAATTGTGGAACTGCCGTTCTATGACCGCGAAAAACGCATCCCGCGCGGGCTCGACAAAACAATTCCCTGAGGCTGATGCAGCTCGATACAGATAAACTGCGGCACCGCTCAAAGTCGAAGAAGCGCACTGACGACAAACAGGACAATCGAAGCCTTTGCCCCAATCAGCAGAATCCGAAACACACCGCTTGAGGTGAATTTGGCCTCATCGACCGTTTCACTTGCCTTGTCGCTTTGGGATAAATTCATCTCGGCTGCTTTCGTCTGAACACGGAACTGATGACGCAAGGTTATCGATCAACTGCAAAGTTTTCGTTACCAGCGCGAGCAAGGTGCGGGTTTATGG
>JABDRA010000258.1 GCA_013041995.1 Anderseniella sp.
CTGCCACGCAAGCTGCCGACGCCTGAGCCATCGACGGCTGCAGCGGAATAGGACTAATCTGCGCCGGCATTATAGGAAACAGCCAAATACCGGCTTTCCACTACATCAATATATTCCATAATATATATTATGCGAATTGGGTGTTTGAGAATGCGGATCACTCCAAATGCTTTTCCATCACAAATGCCACGTCGCAGCGCTTCGGCTTCAACCCTATCATACAACGCTCTGGCCACTCACTTGCCAATCAGGTCCGGTACAACGAATGCCAGATCAATGTGTCCGTCACCGTCCAGCGTCATGAACCCAACCAGCCTGGTATTGAGTTGGGCTACAAATGAATGTTGCGACTGAAGTCTCTCGCGCCATTCATCTGTATCCGGCACCTTCTCTGACCAGGCCATCCTTTGACGTTCGTCATAATACTCGGCTGCGCCCAATCTGACCGCGTCAAAAAAACCTGCGCCGTGGCATTTACGTCATCATCGACGAACTCTCTGACCCTAAGGTTTTTCATATTGATGATGCTGCCTCGTTGTAACTAACAATCGGTGACAACTGCCAGACCGCGCAGGATAAGTGGCCCGTCAGTTTGAAAGGACGCGCTGTCGCGCGCCCTCCACTGTTCAAAACGCGGCCTGCGCCGTAATCAACCAGGTGCCGCGCCCTGGGTCTGGGTATAAACGGCATAGAGCGACTGGCTTGCCACCATGAACAAGCGATTGCGCTTGGGGCCTCCAAAGCACAGGTTGCCACAGATTTCCGGCAGCCGGATACGACCAATCAGCTTGCCGTCCGGGTCCCATACGGTTACGCCGCTATAGCCGACATTGCGTCCGGCATTGCTGGAGATCCAGACATGACCGGAAACGTCGCAGCGAACGCCGTCGGGACCGCACTTGATATCGTTAACCATGCAATCGGTGAACAGTCGGTGGTTCGAGACGCTCCCGTCATCAGCGACGTCCATGACGAACACATTGCCCTGGCCCCCCGGCCCGGTGTCGCCCGGCCCTTTGCCGGTGCTTGCAACATACAACCGTTTGTAGTCGGGCGAAAAACACAAGCCATTGGGATCCGGCACCTGTTCCTCGGTAGCAACAACCGTAAGCGTGCCGTCCGCAGCCAGACGGTAGGTCTGGGTTGGCAGTGCGCGCTTCCACTCGGTACCGATGCCGGCAGGCTGTCCAAGTGCGGGGTTCAGTCTGCCATCAAGGTTGCTCGGTCCTCCCGCGACGTCGGGGGCACCTTCATAGACCAGGCTGCCATATGGGGGATCGGTGAACCAGATACTGCCATCGGGATGAGCAACCGCGTCATTGGGCGAGTTCAGCCGTTTGCCATCATATGAATCAGCAAGCACCGTGGCCGACCCGTCGAGTTCGTAGCGAACCACGCGCCGCATCAGATGCTCACAGGAGATCTGCCGGCCCTGGAAGTCGAATGTATTGCCGTTGCTGTTGTTCGACGGGTTGCGGAAAACGCTAACGTGCCCGTCGTCCTCGATCCAGCGCATCTGGCGATTGTTCGGGATGTCACTCCAGACCAGGTAGCGACCCACGCTGTTCCAGGCAGGTCCTTCGGCCCACAAAGCGCCGGTCCATAAGCGCTTGATCGCGCTGTTCGGTTGCGCCAGGCCATTGAACGACGGGTCGACCGCGATCACATCGGGATCCCAGAAGTACGTGGTTGGCGCGCCGCCGGGCCCGAAGTCGCGTGGTGGGCTGGTGACCGTGGTTGGCGGCGCGACCGGTCCCAGGTCCTGGGCCGGCGCGGTTCGAGCGCTAATGGCCATGGCGCCTGCGCTCATGCCTACAGCACCCACTGCCCCGAGAAACCGGCGCCGGTCGAGATTGCTCCCGGACTCCAAACTCCTGGCCGCCGTTTCGGCCAAGTCAATCGAGCCGCGTTTTTGGATTCCTGACATGTTTCTTCCCTTCATGGTCGAACACCTGCCACCTGTTCTGCGCAGGTGGCGATGCTTGGTCTGTGCCGTCCGTTCCGGTGTCAGGTGGGTGCAATGGCGCCGACCGCATCACATCCAGTTACCCTGTCGTTATTTGTTGGATCTCGTTCCCCCCACAACTTCGTCGTTGAAGCATATCTCGGTTCGTTGCCGAGTTGTCACTGGATTTCACAGTAAGGCCCGGGTCAGGCAGCTTCAAGGCCGCCTGCGGTGCGAAAAGTGGTGGGCTAGTGGCAATCACTCCACCCTGCCCAGCAATCCGCCGGCCACATCTTCAAACATCGCAACGCTGTCCATCGTATTTGCCAACAACATGGCGCCTTCAAGGGCGGCGATGATCTCTGCGGACTTGGGTTTGCTGACCGCATCGGCCAGCGCCTCGTCCAGCCAGTCGATATTGGCCTGGAAGAACACGCGAACTGCGTCAGCGACCTGCACCGGCAGCCCTCTGGCCTCCGCACCCAGCATGGCGCACAGGCAGATGGCATTTTCCTGAACCAGCGCATGCCTGAAGACGCCGATGTAACCGGCAAGCCTGTCGCGCGGCGTTGTCGCATGCATTGCCATGCCAAGCGCTGAGAACACTTTTTCCGTGTAGGCCGCCACGACCGCGACGCCCAAGTCTTCCTTGCGTGGAAAGTGATAGTGCACACTGGCGCTTTTGACACCGACATCATTGGCAAGGTCGCGAAAACTGACGGCCCCATAGCCGTCTGACCGCAATCTGGCCTCCGCCGCCTCCAGTATTCTGTCGTGCATGGACATGGCTCGTTCCCACAGATTTATCTACCTACCATTAGATAGGCTATTGACGTTCATTTGCAAAGCTTATAGTGCTTGTCTACCTACTGATAGGTAAACAACAGGAGAGCGAAATGAAGATCCATGATTTCCCCGGTTTCCCGAACCCGGCCCGCATCCGGATTGCATTGGCTGAAAAAGGCCTGACCGACAAGGTGGAGTTCATCCATGTCGATGTCCCGGCCGGCGAACATCAAAAAGAAGAATTCCGCCGCAAGAACCCGTCAGCTGCGGTCCCGGTACTTGAACTCGAAGACGGAACCATGATTTCCGAATGCACCGCCATCACGGAGTACATCGACAATCTGAACGGCGCCCCTACCCTGACCGGCTCAACACCGAAACAGCGGGCAGTCACGGCGATGATGCAACGTCGCGCCGAAGCCGACCTGCTTGACGCCGTGGCCGCCTACTTTCACCATGCCACCCCCGGACTTGGACCAGACATCGAG
>JABDRA010000261.1 GCA_013041995.1 Anderseniella sp.
GGGTAAGGTCGGCATCGAGCTCGTCGGCACCATCGACGGTCAGGTCGAGAATGGGTTCCTCGTCGAGACGGGTCAGCGGGATGTTCAGGCTCTCCGCCTGTTCACGGGTCGCCTCGGAAGTTGGCACGCATACGACATTCAAGCCGTTTGCGACCATCTCGCCAAGCCCTGCAACGAACTTCTCGGCCGTGGACCCCGTCCCCAAACCGATCTTCATGCCCTCGCTGACATGCTGCAGTGCCTCGCGCGCGGCGGCTTCCTTGGCCTCGTCAGGTGTCACGTGCTCAAACCGCCCATCAGCATGTATTTCATTTCAACATATTCCTCGACACCATGGATCGAGCCCTCGCGGCCAATGCCGGATTCCTTGACACCGCCAAAAGGTGCGACCTCGGTGGAAATGATGCCTTCATTGATGCCGACGATGCCGTAATCCAGCGCTTCACCGACACGCCAGACCCGGCCGATGTCGCGGGTGTAGAAATAGCATGCCAGGCCAAACTCGGTATCATTCGCCATCCGGATGGCTTCTTCTTCGGTCTTGAACCGGAACAACGGTGCGACAGGACCGAAGGTCTCCTCGCGGGTGATCTTCATGTCCGTGGTGACGTCGCGCAGGATAGTCAGTTCGTGGAAGTTACCGCCCAGCGCCTTGCCGCCAGTGACGACACTTGCCCCCTTGTCGACAGCGTCCTGGATATGTTCCCGCACCTTGTCCACGCCGGCCTGGTTGATCAACGGCCCTGTGGTCACACCGTCCTTGGCACCGTCGCCAACAACCATTTTTTCCACTGCCTCTGACAGTTTTGCGGCAAACGCGTCATAAACACCTTCCTGCACCAGCAGGCGGTTGGCGCACACGCAGGTCTGGCCTGCATTGCGGTACTTGGACGCCATGGCACCGGCAACTGCTGCATCCAGATCAGCGTCGTCGAATACGATAAACGGGGCATTGCCGCCCAGTTCCATGCCAACCTTTTTCACCGTGTCGGCACACTGCTTCATCAGCACCTTGCCGATTTCCGTGGAGCCGGTGAATGTCAGCATCTTGATGATCGGGTTGGAGGTCATTTCGCCACCGATTTCCGAGGCCTTGCCGGTCACCACGTTGATGATACCGGCAGGGATGCCGGCGCGCTCGGCCAGTTCACACAAGGACAGTGCTGACAGAGGTGTCTCTGACGCCGGCTTGATGACGATGCTGCAGCCCACGCCAAGGGCGGGGCCCGCCTTCCGGGTAATCATGGCGTTTGGAAAATTCCACGGCGTGATGGCAGCAACGACACCGACCGGCTGGCGGGTCACCACAATACGGGCATCCGCCTTGTGGCTTGGAATGGTCTCGCCATAAATGCGCTTGGCTTCTTCGGCGAAGAATTCGATGAACGAGGCACCGTAGGCAATTTCGCCCCTGGACTCAGCCAGCGGCTTGCCTTGCTCCGCAGTCATGATCTGGGCCAGGTCTTCCTGGTTTTCCATGATCAGATTGTACCAGGTGCGCATGATGTTGCAGCGCTCCTTGGCGGTTCTGGCAGCCCAGTCGGTCATGGCCCGCTCAGCTGCCTCGATGGCCTTCTTGGTTTCTGCAGCGCCGAGCTTGGGTACCGAGGCAATCACGTCGCCAGAGGCCGGGTTGGTGACCTCAATGGTGTCGTCACCGGATACCCATTTGCCGTCAATATAGCACTGCTCCTTCAGCAGCGACTTGTCCTTCAGAATATCTCGCAGGGCCTGGGTTTTGATCGCATCCATTGGGGAACCTCCTTACTTACAGGTTTGTTGGCAGGCGGTGTAGCATGACCTGCGTCACACTCCAAGCACATCAGGTTGCATCCGGACCATATCCGACGCATACCAACAACAACGAACAAACACAGCAACAGGCGCTCCGGTAATATCACCTGATGTCAGCATGCTCTTGCGAGGGGAAAATGACCAAATCTGCCGTAATCTTTGATCTGGACGGAACACTCGTCGATACGGCGCCGGATCTCTGGGGAGCCACCAATCATGTTCTGAAAGCACACGGACGGCGCGAAGTGTCGCTGGACGATGTCTACGACATGGTCGGCATGGGTGCCAAGAAGCTGATTGAGCGCGGTTTCGAGCGTACCGGCGAGCCGGCACGTGCCGACATGATCGACATCCTGTTCCGCCAGTTCATCGATTTCTACTCGGCCAACATAACCGCCCGGTCACAACCCTACCCCGGCGTACTGGCACTGCTGGACGAACTGAAAGCCCGCGGCGTCGGGCTTGCCGTGTGCACCAACAAGCTGGAACGCCTGTCGGTCAAACTGATCAACGGCCTCGACATGGCTCACTATTTCTCAGCGATCATCGGACCGGATACGATCGGCGTTGCAAAACCTGATCCAAGACCCCTGTTTGCCGCGATCAGGGCTACCGGCGGTGTGCGGTCCCGCGCCATCATGATCGGCGACAGCGCCACCGACATCCGCACTGCGCAGGCTGCGGCCATACCCGTTGTCGCGGTCAGCTTCGGCTATACCCACACTCATGTGTCTGCGTTTGAACCTGATCATATTGTGGATCATTTTGACGAGGTGCTGCCGATACTGGAAGGACGCTTCGCAACGCACGTCTAGACTATTGAGACTATCTGTACGCATCCACGAAGTTTTTAAGAATCTGACCCGGTATCCGGACATCCTGCTGGTGACAGAACTCGATAATCCTGTCGGCGTCCGAAGGTGGAAAATACCCCTTGTCCTTGTAGATTTTGACACGGGTTTCAAAAACCTTGCTGTCGGCTTCGGGATGAAACTGGGTGGCGTAGACGTTGGTCTTGTAGCGGATCATCTGGTAGGGGCACGGACCGGACGCCAACAGGTGGGAACAACCCACCGGCAACTCCTGCACCGCTTCCTTGTGGCCGACAAACGCCATGAATTTTTCCGGAGACCCTTTCAACAGCGGGTCTGACCTGCCGTCTTCAGTCAACTGGCATTCAACGGCGCCAACCTCTTCGCCAAAACGTTCCTTGTTGACCTTGCCTCCCAGATGATGGGCGAGAATGCCGATACCGTAACAGCACCCCAGATAGGGAAAATCAGCTCCGGTGATGGCAGGCATCAGGTTCAGGACCGCGTCTTCTATGCGCTTTTCGGTTTCAGACTTCTTGATCTCCGCATCACTGACACAGCCGGGTCCGCCACCGACGATGACACCCGCATGATCCTGCAGGTTCAGGTCGCCGGGTATGGGGGGGAGGTCAAGCCTGATGCGAACAGTTTCAGATCGCTCCAGCCCGCCCTTCTCCAGAATGGCTTCGTATTCGTCGTCCGAGGCCTGCGTCTCCGGGCGAAGCTGCAGGATAAGAAATGGTTTCATGTGTCGTCTGCACTGTCTGAATGAACCTGCGGGCGTAAATGCGGATAAAGACGCCTCAAGTCAAGCCGAAGGGATGTCAGCAAAATCTTCAAGACCCAGTCGCCCGTTCGATGCGACCCAGCATCAGACCCGCTATCGCCGTCAAGGCCGCCATCGGCAGCAGGTAGACAAGCGACATGGTCCAGCTTCCGCCACCGGTTGCAACCAGCCAGGTGGTGACAGCCGGGCCAATGAGCTGGCCGATCGCCACACATTGCAGCATGAGCCCGTTTACGCTGGAAACGTGGGCCCGGCTGGGCGCATGGCGCGCGATGCCGGCGAACAGTGACCCCGGTATCATGCCGCCAAAGCTTGAAAACAGGACTGCACCTGCAATGCGCACCGGCACGGGCAAGGCAGCGCTCATCACCAGGACTGCGCCGAGTGCCATGGCCGCGCTGGCCAGAAGAATGAGGGATTGCCGGCGCACACCACGATCCAGCATGAAGCCGGCAGCGATGTTGCCGGTTGTGTTGACCACCATGATCATTGCGCCAACAGCGGCTGCCGGCGCCAGTTCCCATCCGGCACGTTCGACCAGGATCAGCGGAACAAACGATGTCACCGCCATGTATTGCCCTGAATAGCAACCGAACACTGCCCCGAGCATGACCGCGCCCGGCGTTTTAAGGACCGCCTTGACACGGCCCTGCCCCGCGACACCTGCAACAACATCGTGGTCACGAGGTGCCGCCCAGACCAGGGCTGTAAGAAACGCCACATAGCTTGCCGAGATCAGCAGCCACAATCCACGCCAACCGACGGTTTCAATGACGACACCGCCGGCCAGCAGGATCAGTCCTGCACCAAGTGGCAAATACGCTCCCCAAAGCCCCATGGCGGTCTGGCGGGTGCGGTCATCCGCCAGCCGCAGGACGAGACCGGGCAAGGACACCGATATCATGAAAAATCCGACACCTTCGGCAACCCTGCTGGCAATGAGTGTCACGCCGCTATCGGCCCAGGCTCCGGCAGCCCCCGCGGCAGCGGCCAGCACGAGGCCGACAATCGCCAGTCGCAATTGCCCCCATTTGTCGGACAATGCCCCGAACAGTATTCCGGCCACGGCCGCCACCAACGAAAACATGGAGACGACCAGACCGGCCTGAAACAGTGACAGGTTCAGTTCGGCCCGCAACACCGGCAGCGCTGCAGGTGCCTTGCCGACCAGGAATGCAGCCGCAACTCCGGTGAGAAACACGGCCCAGATGCGCGGCCACTGACCAACATGTTCACTTGCTGCTGACACGGTTCGTATTGCCCTACCCCAATTTGCCGGGATACTGCCACCGTGCGCGGCTGATTACCATGGCATGCGTGTCAGGTTTTAGGGCGCTGACACCTGCCTTGCCGGTTGACGGCACACGCGCGGCGGTAGAGATTGAGGTTTACACCTTACTTCAGGCTGATCAGATGACTTCCAACAACAAACCCGCATTCGCACCGCGTGACCGAACATGGCATCCCAAAGCGCTCACGCCTGCCTACAACTCGTCAGTGCTGCGGTCGCCAACACGTTCTCTGTTGCAAATGCCGCCTTCGCTAAGCGAGACCTCAGGCCCGGTGTTTGGCCACAACATGCTGGGCGACCATGATGCAGACATGCTGGCCAATGCAGTCGTTGAT
>JABDRA010000267.1 GCA_013041995.1 Anderseniella sp.
GTGCCAAATTGACGAACGGCTCATCGTCATAGCGTTCGGCCAGCACCTCGTGACAATCGCGCGCGGTTTTACCAGGTACAAGTCTGGCGTAGGCGGTGATGAATTCTCCACGGCTCATCGGCACCAGATGCGGGGTGAAGTTCACGATCACGTCCCGGCCCGCGGCGATCGACAGTTCCTGCTCGATTTCAGGCGCATGCCGGTGCTTGCCGATGGAATATGGTCCCATGCCCTCACCGGCTTCGCAAAACAGGGTGTTCTGCTTCAGCGCCCGCCCGGCGCCAGACACACCGGACTTGGCATCAATCACCAGATCGGATGCGTCGATCAACCCGGCTTCCACCAGCGGCAGCAGCAGCATCAGAACGGCGGTTGGATAACATCCCGGACAGGCAACCAGCCTGGCACCGGCAATCTGGTCGCGGTAGTGTTCAGTCAGTCCATAGACCGCGTGGGCCTGCAGATCGAGCGCGGCGTGATCATTGCCATACCATTGCTTGTAAGCTTCAGGGTCGCGCAGCCGGAAGTCAGCCGACATGTCTATGATCTTCAGGTGTTCAGGCAACACCTTTATGACCTGCTGGCTTGTAGCATGCGGCAAACCGCAAAACGCTGCATCGACGCCCGACCAGTCTACTTCATCATTGGTGACCAGCCCCGGCAGGCCCAGGCCACTGAGATGGGGAAAAACTGTTTCCATCGGTTTGCCGGCATGAGAATTGGCCGTCAGCGCCACGATTTCCATGTTCGGATGAGCATACGCCAGTCGCACGAGATCAGCGCCGGTATAGCCTGATGCCCCGATTACCGCGACGCGGATTTTTTGTGCGCTGCTCATGCTAGGGTCAGAATCCATCAGTCTTATCCATTCTGCGGGAGAGTATTTTGCCTCTGGCAAGGCGAGAGGTCGCAGGAAACCGTCCGGTTTTCAAGACCTTTCAACGCAGTCAGGGGCAAAATAGACCCCGCCCTTCGGGTTTGAAAGAAAACACCCGCCTGAAGGCGAAAAATGCTCGAAAAGGCACAAAGCCTTATCTTGCGCTTTTTCACCATCATTCGAATGTTTTCTTTCAAACAGTATTGCATAAGACTGATGGATCCTGACCCTAAGTAACTCCAAGGAATATAAACCGTGCCTGCAATAACCGGTTCATTGGTTGGCGTAAAGCCGGTATGTTGGGTGGAAGTGTTTTCCTGTCAGGGCGTCCAATTCCATGCGGCTATTGTTTGTCAGCTCCGCTGAGCATTTCGGTGGTACCGAACGCTGGGCCAGTATGGCAATCGCCGAACTGGAACGGCGTGGGCACCAGATATGGATGGCATGTCCCGACACCGCTCACGCCGGCAATTTCTCCCACCCGGATCGCTTGTGGCACAATGGGCCCAAATCAATGTGGGACAAGTCCGGCATGGACCGGATGGCCGCATTCTGCCGACAGTATCAGATCGACTGCATCGTCCCGCTAAGCCAGAACATGTACTTCGCCTGTGGCCGTCTTGCACGGAAACTGGACATAGCGCTCGTGCTGCGACTGGGCATCGTGCGGCTGCCATGGCGACCGGTGGTGGACTGGTACGGATATGGCATCTATCCGGACGCCATTATCGTCAACACACAACGCATCAGGCAGGTCTTGTCGTGGGCACCGTTTGTGAAGCCTGAGCGTATCCATGTGATCTACAATGGCATTGTGGAGCGTCCGGTAACCGGTGTGGCCAGCCGACCTGACAAATTCACCATTACCAGCGTGGGTACACTGTCCTGGCGCAAGGGAATGGAACACCTGATCAAGGCGGTTGCCCTGCTGCCTGATGACTTGCGTGAAAAGGTTCACCTCAAGCTGATCGGTCAGGGTCCGGCCCGGGAGAAACTAACCGGCCTTGCAACAAAGTTGGACCTTGCAAACCAAGTTGAATTTACCGGACATGTCGACAATCCGACGGCTCACATCGCTGCAAGTGACCTGTTTGTGCTGCTGTCTGCGCAGGAAGGCATATCAAATGCCCTGCTGGAGGCAATGAACTGCGCGGTGCCAGCCTATGCGACACTGGTCGGTGGGCATGGCGAGTTCATCGAACACGGGATCAATGCATACGCTGCACACTCTCGGAGCCCGTCGCGGGTGGCAAGTGACCTTGCCGGCATCATGTCGGATAAAAACATTGCTGCGGTTGGTGTGGCTGGCCGCGACACGGTGCGCGACAGATTTTCCATGACCGCCATGGGAGACAGGCTGGAAGACGTATTGAAACTGACAAAAAAAGGCCCCACCGGAAAACCGGCAGGGCCAGATCATCAGTAGTGGGTTAGGCTCGTATTAGCCCTGGATTGCGGCCCACTCGTCTGCACTCAGTTCGCCATTCTGGTCGCCATCGGCAGCCTTGAATGCGTCATCAGCCATATCAGGCATAGCTGCCTTGGCTTCTTCCATGGATACTGAACCGTTCTGGTCAGCGTCTACAGCGGTGAAGTCAGCAGCGAGTGCTGCGGTTGAAGCGAAACCAGTAGCAAGTACGATTGCGAGAAACTTTTTCATGTTTAATTCTCCAGTTAGACTTTGTCCCGATCTGCTCGGCTTATCTCAATGAACAGCCTGTAGGATCGTTCAGGTGCCGTCCACGAGGCAGAAGGTGACCTGTCAATGCGGCAGCGAGAAGCAGGCCGCAAGGAAATGTCAGGACCAATTTGTGGTGGATCAGGACCAATTTGTGGTGGATTGTGGCGTGTGTTGCCGACTATCCCATGATGCATCTTGTCAATATTGATGTCACGCAGCTCAATATATTCGACGTCAATGGCAACTGCACTCACATCAATTGTCAAGGCGCTGAAACGTAAATGACATTACCGTGGTCTTCCGGTACATGGATTGCCTGGGTAAATTGACAACCCGTGTATCCGGCCAGGCCAATGCTCGCTGGTTCTTTCCAAACAAATTGTGTAACAACGTGGCGCTCTGCGTATGCCAGACAAAATTGATTTTGCAGGCACTCCTGTTGCTAAAGCCGAGATTGTTGCCAGTCGATGAAAATACTGTTCGTGGTACCACGATTTCACACAAACCTGTCGGCAGCGCTCTCGGGCCTGTTGGCTGCCGGAATCGATGCCAGAGTGGTGAGCAGCCGGACAGAATTAATTGAAGATCATACCGTCATCGAACCTGTCGTAGTTCCGAAAGGCAAGCAAAGCCTGACGTTCCTGAAGGCCCTTCTGAAAGACATTTCGCCTGACGCCGTTGTCCTGAGAAACACCGGTAGCTTGTCATGGCGCATCCACCTGCTAGCCCGCCTGGAACATATCCCCGTGATTGGCTATCAATTGCGGCCGGTCAACAAACCACGAAGTATTGCGCGGCTAGCTTTGGAAACACTGTGGTCCGGGTTGCCTGTATGGCGTTTTTCGCCTGTCATGGGATTGAAGCGCGACGGTAACAGGCAGGATCGCTATTCACGATACTTACCCCTGCCCGTTTATCAGTCTACTCCGGGAGTTGCGCGTAAGACAGGACCCAACGGGCCTCTTCGCATCCTGTGTGTCGCCAAAATTGCCCAACCCAGAAAACGCCATTTGCTTCTGCTTGATGCTCTGGAAAGGCTCAAGGATGAAACAGATTTCAGACTGACCCTTATTGGTGCCGACACTCAGCAGGTGTCCGGATTCAGCGATCAATATCTGGAAAAGTTGACGGACAGGTTACTCAATGGCCCATTGAAATCCAAGATCACTTTGCTGACCAACGTCCCTCCAAACCAGATGGCTGAACATTATCTAAATCACCACATCTGCGTACTGCCTGCAGACCGTGAACCACTTGGCATATCTCCACTCGAAGCAATGGCCTTCGGCACGGTGCCTTTGACCTCAACCGGAACAGGCAGTTCCGGCACAATTGAAATGGCAGGCGACGACATGGTTTTTCAGGCCGGAAATGTCGACGATCTGCATGCGCGGCTGGCCGCGTTTGCATCTGACAGGCAGCACCTTGAAACTCTGGGGCAGCAGGTCCAGGAGTTTGCCCAAAAAAACCTGGCGCCAAAGCGCTTCGCTGAAGACTTGCTGCAATTTATAATGGATTTCAAAAACCGGTAGACACAGAGTTCCACGTCGTGCTTTGCAAATTATTTTTATTCCCCGCACGTTCACCCGACAATCCTACACCCTGTTTGGAAAAGCATCCCCATGACCCGCCGCATCAAAGTCCTGCTGACCAGTTTCCCGAGCCTTGGGCAGACCTTCATTGCGCAGGAACTGCTCGGACTGGAGCGGGCGGGATTTCCCATGCAGATTCATCCGATGATCCGCCGTCGCGCCGCCAGGTTGCAACCGGTTGTCCGGGACATTGAGGCACCGGTAATCTATCCTGAGGCCAATCCAGCAAAGGCGCTCTGGCAACTCATATCGGCCTGGTGGAAAGTCAGGTCAAAGCCTGGGTATCCTGTCGCAAGGGCAGCACTCATGTCCAGGCCCACCCCGTTGCGTTTCTACCTGTTTTGCAAGGCCATCAAATTGGCACAACAATTAGACCCTCAATGCGATGTCATATACGCCCACTTTATCCGCCACCCGGCGACGATCGCACAATTTGCCAGTCTGATTTCTGGAACACCGTGGACCTGTTGCGCACATGCCCGCGACATCTGGTTGTCAGATAATGAAGACCTGACCAGCAAGCTGTCCAGTGTGCGATGGGTCGCGACCTGCACCGGCCATGGCGCCGACCGGTTGCGGGCGCTGACTGCGCACCCGGAAAACGTTCATCTCGTCTACCACGGCGTCGACCTCAGCCGCTTCCCTGTCGACAGCGGCCGCAGGCATGCCAATGATGGCAGTTCACCGGATCGGGCAGTGCGCATCATCACTGTGGGCCGGGCGATTGAAAAGAAGGGCTTTGACATTCTCCTTGACGCTCTTTCCAGATTGCCGAAAACCCTGCATTGGCGGCTTGAGCATATCGGCGATGGTCCGTTGATCGATACGCTCGCCAGCCAGGCAGAAAGCCTCTCCCTTGCCGACAGGGTGGACTTCATCGGATTCAGGAATTCTGAAGACCTGCTGGACCTGTACCGTGCCTGCGATGTGTTTGTGCTGCCATGCCGTGTTGATGCGGATGGCGACATGGACGGGTTGCCGAATGTGCTGGTGGAAGCGGCCAGCCAGGCCATTATGTGCATTTCAACCGATATTTCGGCAATTCCTGAATTTTTCACCTCAGGTGAAAACGGCCTGCTGGTCAAACCCGAAAACGCCGACGCCATAGCCGAAGCAATCAGAGTGGCAATAACCGACCCCAACTTGCGTCAGAAACTGGGGACTGCCGCCGCAGAGCGCGCAAAGGCGCATTTCAGCTTTGCCGACAATATCGTCACTCTCACGGCACTTTTCGAAGAACTCTAAAGCATCCGTTTTGATTGGGTACTTTCCGGCGTCCATTTTCTGTTCTGCATAGCCCCGAAGGGTCAGATCCAATGGCCTTTGCTGTAACTCCGAATCCGTCGATCAGCACCGAATGAATAACCTGTTGAAAGTTCACGTCAGGTACGTAAAAAATGTGGAACGTTAAAAAATTACCTGCGGATAGGCCTTATCATGACAATGAGTGTCCTAAGGTTAAATAAGGTCCACTAATTAATGTACCATATTTAACCTGTATTCCCCAGATGGATTACCAATTTTGATGACGTGCCTGGTAAATTTTTCTGTAAAAATCAATGCGATACTAACATTACAGCGAGCTAGCCCCGTGTCACCCGACGGGTGCCTCCCAAAACCCCATTTGCGGGTCGATTTTGACCGTCGCCTGAAGCTGGAGTTCCACGGTTCCAGGATCACATCTGACGCCGGATTGCTCGCCTATCGGGAGCTTGAAGATGGGCTTGGCCTGAGCGAGAGGGCCGCGGTCTTTGCCAAGACAGCCGCACCGGCGAAAATGAATGGCATGGCATGACGGGATTGTTCCGTCAGTCGGTCTTTGGACGCCTTGGCGGTGATGAAGACGTGAACGACGCCAACCGTCTTGGCCGTGATCCTGCCATGCGCTGGATTGTCGGCGGCAAGTCCGTCCAAAGACAGACCGCTTCCGCCACCCAGATGGGGCGCTTCGAGACGGTGTATCTGGCCAGCGACGAGAACTTTGCCGCGTTGACCGAACTTTTCGGCATTTGGATCGACCGTGTGCATGACCGTCGCCCGCCGAAGATAATTATCCTCGATATGGGCTCAAGCGTCAGTCCGACCCATGGCGAACAAGAGATCGCGGCCTACAATCGTCACTTCGGCTGCACGTTCTATCATCCGGTTTACCTGTTCAACCATTTCGGCAATCTGAAGCGATGTTCCCTCTGCCCCAGCAACGTCCATAGCGCTGACGGTTGGCGTAACCTTCTGGAACCCGTCGTCGAGCGTTATCGGGAACGCAACCTGCGCCGTTATTTCCGAAGGGACGCCGCGTCCGCCGAACCATGTGCGGCGCCATTACGCCAGCTTCAGCTATTAGACTGGAAGTTGGGACAGAAAGCGACGCGTGGTGGCCAAGATGAGGGGGTCTTGAGCAGAGAGTATTGCCAACAATGCCGAAATAGCGCAATTTGTGATCCGGTTCCCACCATTGATCGGCATCACGTTCCATCAGGACGAACCGCGCATCAGGATAGGACTTCTGCGCGGCCCGGTACAAACCTGACCAGGGAATATCCCCATGAACATCATACCTCTCGATGACCGGCGCCATGACATTCAAAATGGCAGCGTGATCATCGATGTGGGGAAGAATGCGTTTCTCGTAGTTTACACCATTGTCGACAGCAGGACTGTGGCTGGACTTCAACCCGGCCCGAACCGCAAAATCATGCAAGCTGCTGGTTCCGGACTTATGCAAGGCTACGACGAATACCTTGAACGGCAACCTCATTGCTCGACCCCCGTCCTGCAT
>JABDRA010000270.1 GCA_013041995.1 Anderseniella sp.
GCAGTGGTCCGCGAACTTGCGCCGTTTGCCTGTCCGAAGAACCAGGCATCCTGGTCGTTGTTCGCATCTCGGAAATGCGCCACGTAATTGTCGGTTCCTGCAGCGCCGGTAAAGTCCCAGTACTGCAATTCCACGTCAATACCTTCAGACGGAGAAATGCGACGGAATTCAGAGTAGACGGAATCTTCTACTGTGTGTGGCTGAAAGTTATCAGCGGCTACCTGGCTTGCAAACGCAATTTCCGGATTGCTGGTTTTTTGTTCGAAAACGGCGACCTGTTGCTCACCTACAAAACCAATCGCCTGGCCCGGGTCCACCAGGACCGTCGCAGTTGCAAACAGGCTCGGGTCGCTGGGGTCGTTGTTTATTGTTAGGGCGGTGCGTGCCGAACCGTCCACTACACGCGAACCGTCGGTGAACACGATTGAATTGTCACCTGCACCTGCAGGTAGATCTCCACCATTGGGATCACCGGATGGTTCATCGCCGGACAGGCCGTCGCCACCAGGCCCGTCAGCCAGAGCGGCACTGTTGACATAGGCGTCGTCGAAACCGGACGCACAGCCGGAAAGCGCGGTGCCGGCCATGGCCAGCAGGAAAAACACAGAAGGGGAACGCATGATGAATACTGCCTCGCATCACAAACATTGGATGAAGCGGATCATGGCGCAACGTGGTTAATTTTGTTCTAAGCGTTCACGATTGATTAGTGTTAACAGAACCTTACTCAGTTTCTGTGTACTCAAGCAGCTCTCCGGGCTGGCAATTCAGCGCCTGGCATATCTTTTCCAGCGTTTCAAAACGCACACCCTTGACCTTGCCTGATTTGAGCAGGGATATGTTTTGCTCGGTGATCCCGACCAGTTCAGCCAGTTCCCGCGAGCGCATTTTGCGCCGCGCCAGCATAATGTCCAGATTGACAATTATAGGCATAAGCGGACCAAGCCTCCCCGGCACTTGTTCATACGATAGAACGATTCTCTTCGGCTATCGTGGATGCCTCGTCGAGCAATCGTCCCATCATCATGATCAGGGCGGCGATCACCAGCGTGGCCAGATTGGTGCTGGAAAGATTTACCGCAAGCATACCCTGGCCATCCGGCAGGTGAGCGGTCAGGACCGCGGAGATGGCTGCGCCTGCCACAATCTGTGCCACCGCGATGCCAACCAGCGCCTGCCCGAACCGCTTGATGTAAAACCCGGCACCGGACGGGAACAGGTCTCCGCTGCGATACAGTTCAAAGAACGCCCTGACCTGCCACAGACCATAGAGCAGCAGGAGTGGCGCTACCGATCCGAATATGTGCGTCAGCGCTTTCTGCCAGCCTGCCAGATCAGCCCACTCAACTCCCTCAAGCTGTGCCGGTACGGCTTGTGCCATGTAACCGGGATACCACACCACAACGGCACCGGCTGTCACGAACAAGCCGATGCTTATGCGGGTGAACCAGCTCAGCCGTGTTGCCATGCGTGCAATTGATTGAGAGGGCTGCATGTCGGTCTCCTTGCAAGATGCCTTTACATGACCACATTCTATCGCAATAAAAATTTACTTTAAAACAATAAAAAATATATTCAAGGCATTAATATGAAACTCCTCAATCAAATAGCCAGAACAGGCCTGATCTGCGCCGTTCTGGCAAGTTGTGCCACGATTCCCGTCACCAGCATCTACAAGCTGCGCAACTTTGATCTTGCCACGACCGATGTCTCCAAGCTGCGGGTTGCCGTGCAGATACCACAATCCATCCGGATCAGGCCGGCAGGGGTGACGATGGTTGTTGCTGCGCGTCTGGAAAACGGTTCTCTCAATCAGCAGGAAGCTTTCGTGCTGGAGGAGCTTGATACACTAACCGGTTCCGCTGAACAGCAGCCGAAACCGGCAAAATGGACGCACGTTGCAGCATACAGACTGAAGGCAGCAGACACTGACCGCATTACCGGGGTCAGGGAAAAAATTGCGCAACTCAAGCAGCGCCACGGTGATGAGGTCAAAGGCTCAATCAGTATCGGTGTCGACAGTTGTGCCAGGACACTGATCGCCGATGGCCCGGTTCTCATCACAACCTGGATCAAATCTGAAGAGACGGTCGAGTATGTCGTGTTGAACCGCAATCTCGACCTGCGTCGTGAATCCGAAAAGGCCGGTCAGGTGCTGGAGATCAAACCATGCCAAAATTGATGATGATAGTGCTGCTGGTGGCGCTTTGCCCGGTGTTGACGGCATGCAGCACGCGCGATGTTCAAGACACTGTCATTTCTGCAACCGGCGGCGCAATTCGCAGCAATTGCGAGCGAGCAGGGAACTGCGAGGTCTATTGCCGGAGTGCGGAGACCATCAAGACTCATGATGGCCGGTGTGTCGGAGAG
>JABDRA010000280.1 GCA_013041995.1 Anderseniella sp.
CTCCATGATCACTGCATCCACAGCCAGGTTTGCGCCTGGCTCGGCATGAATGACCTGAACCGCGCCGTCGCGTTCCGCGCGCAGGATGTTTTCCATTTTCATGGCTTCCACAACGGCGAGCTTTTCACCTGCCTTCACGTCCTGACCCTGTTCGACGTCTATCGACACCACGAGACCGGGCATAGGGCACAGCAGCTTCTTCGAGGTGTCCGGCGGCAATTTCACAGGCATGAGTTTTACCAACTCGGCTTCGCGCGCCGTATACACGATCGCATCGACCTCTGAGCCCGCGTGAGACATCCGGAAGCCGTTCATCTGTGTCCGAACCAGGACAGACACAGCGTCGCCATTGATACGACCGTGCCACACAGGTTCGCCAGGTGACCACTGGCATTCAACAGCCGCTTCGCGCCCTGACACACTCAGCCGGAACAGCTTGCCTTCACAGCCGATTATTTCGGCCTCCACCCAATCATCCGCCATCTTGACGCTGCGCATGGCGGAAAACTGAACGGGCCGCCCGCCCATCTGCCCGGATATTTCACGCTTGCGCTGATTCAGCACATGGTCGCAGACCACCGCAACGGTGGCGATATTGAACATCACCGCGTCGGTCAGGTCTGCCCCCTGAAAACCGCCGGGAAATTCATCGGCGATGAAGCTGGTGGACAGTTCGCCCGACTGCCAGCGCGGATGGGCCATGATGGCGGACACAAACGGAATGTTGTGTTGAATGCCGTCGATGTAAAACGCATCCAGCGCACGAGACATGGCGGAAATCGCCGTTGCGCGATCGCCAGCGTGGGTACACAGTTTGGCAATCATCGGATCGTAGAAGATTGATATCTCGCCGCCTTCATAGACGCCTGTGTCATTGCGCACCGTGATGCCGGTGTCCTCGTCCCGGCTTTCTTCCGGCGGACGGTACTTGGTCAGACGACCGGTTGACGGCAGGAAACCCCGATATGGGTCTTCGGCATAGATACGGGCTTCAATGGCCCAGCCGTTGAGCTTCACGTCTTTCTGTTTGATGGCGAGCTTCTCGCCATAGGCAGACCTGATCATCTGCTCGACCAGATCAATGCCGGTGATCATTTCCGTCACCGGGTGTTCCACCTGCAGACGCGTATTCATTTCCAGAAAGTAGAAAGATTTGTCCTGGCCGGCGACAAATTCGACAGTGCCGGCGGTGTCATAATCGACAGCCTTTGCAAGCGCAATTGCCTGCGCACCCATTGCGGCGCGGGTTTTCTCGTCCAGCAAGGGAGACGGTGCTTCTTCGATCACCTTCTGGTTGCGGCGCTGGATGGAACATTCGCGCTCTCCGAGATGAATGACATTGCCGTGCTTGTCACCCATCACCTGTATTTCGATGTGGCGCGGATTGACAATGAATTTCTCGATGAAGACACGGTCATCTCCAAAAGATGATTTGGCTTCAGATTTGGCCGAGTTGAATCCTTCTTCCACTTCATCCGCCGAATGGGCAATTCGCATGCCCTTGCCGCCACCGCCCGCAGACGCCTTGATCATGACCGGATAGCCGATATCATCGGCGATCTTGACGGCTTCTTTCGGGTCGTGGATTTCGCCCAGATAGCCCGGCACCGTGTTGACATCGGCCGCGTTGGCGAACTTCTTGGATTCAATCTTGTCGCCCATGGCTTCGATGGCCTTGGGATTAGGGCCGATAAAGACCAGTCCTGCGTCTTTCAGGGCATGCGCAAACTTTGCATTCTCAGACAAAAAACCATATCCGGGGTGAACAGCCTCGGCCCCGGTTTTCTTGCAGGCATCGATTATCTTTTCGATGACCAGATAGCTTTCGGCGGCCGCCGGCGGGCCGATGTGAACCGCCTCATCGGCCATGTCCACATGCATGGCACGGGCATCGGCATCGGAATAAACCGCCACCGTGGCGATGCCCATGGATTTTGCGGTTTTCATCACCCGGCAGGCGATTTCGCCCCGGTTTGCTATCAGTATCTTTTTGAACATTCATACCCCTGCGCAAGTTTTCGCGCACAACAATGCCGTTACTGGAGTTTGTTCTAGCGTTGAAAGCGCGCCGGGTAAACTAAGGAAAAGGTTGCAGGACTATCGGTTTATCAGATCCTGAAATCGTTCAGACATACCAGCGTGCAAAAATTCCCGTGCCGTTTCTGCCTGGCCACCACAGGATACATATTTTTCAACAACGTCATCACTGGACAGTAGTCGGCCCGGGCCACCACGGACGCGCGCAACCGTCTCGGCAAATTGTGCGCCGTCCTTTATATAAACAGTGACAGTATCCGGCGCCTGCGGGCTCATGTCTCCCAGGCCTTCTGCCAACTCATAAGGCTGCACGGTTGTCTTGTTCACCAAATTGGAAATATCAGCGCGTTGCAGCTGTTCAGGTGTAAAACTGGCAATATCTACCTTGCCGTGTGCGAGCCCGGCTGCAACACAATAGACGATGCTGAAACGAGCTTCACATGCATCCCCCGGGCGATCAAATCCAGCCACGGAATAATACGGTCTGGCGATCTTCACAGTCACAGCCTTGATGGCCTGGAGAGTGAGATCGTGCTTTGCGTGTAAGACCTCAGCAGCTTCAATGGCGCGCAACGTGTAACCACAACACGGCGACAGTTTCAGAAACGGCGGATGGTCATTGATCCGTGGCAACCCTGTTTCAAACAGGCAACCCCAGCCGGGCGACGCCGGCGTGCCGTAGATTTGAAAGAAACCGGATTCTCCCTCTCCCGCGTCTGCAGCAGCAGTAAGGCCGGCCTGCGCCAACAGAGCAGCCTCAACGCCGGTCCGGGAGGCAAAGCCTGCATGAAGCGGTTTGACATCGGTGCCAAACTCAACCTTCATGCCCGCACTCTGCGTCATGGCGACAGACATGGCATTGACCGCCTGGTCCCTGTCCAGTTCCAGCAGTCTAGCGCACGCCATTGCCGCACCGACCCGACCGATTGTCGACGTAGCATGCCAGCCTGCCAGATAGTGCTGGTAACCCAGCACCTTGCCCACTGCCAGAATTGTCTCGAAACCCGCAACATAGGCATGCAGCACTTGCGCATTTGTGTAATTTCCGCGTCCGGCAAGTGCGCAAAGAGCTGGAACCAGTACTGCACTGGGATGCGTTGAACCAAGCTCTTCATAGTCATCATAGTCAATGGCATGGGCCGCGGTCCCGTTTTTCAAAGCGCATGCTGCCGGGCCTGCACCAGCATCCTTGAGCCCGGCTTCCAGACGCTTCACCTGCACACTGGCGCGCCCAGCCATAATGCAGCCGGCTGTGTCCAGCAGCGAATGCCGGGCCAGTTGCAGCGCCTGATCATCTGGCTTTCTGGAGAGCAGTCGCGTGCCAAGCTGCTGCAATGCTGTCGTGGTCATGGCGGCAATCCCTCAAAGGATCATGTCTTCCAGTTGTTTTGGGTGCTCGGTAATCTGCTCATAGTCGTCTTCGGTGACGATAAAACTGTCGCCGACCTGGGCGCGGAATGATTTCGCGACGCTGACCGAGCCGTCCACTGCCAGCACCATGCCGGGCTGCAAAACGGTCTTGTCGCCGGATACAAGCTCCGGTTTCTCCAGAAAACTGTACCCGGTCGCACGCCCACAGCGGAACGGGTAATCATGACCGGCCGACTGGATCACGTCTGCATAAGCCGCATGGACGGTTTCAGCCGTCACACCGGGGCGCAAGGCTGCGAGAGCCGCTGCCTGACTGGCAACAGCCACTTCATAGACTTCCGCCTGTTTCTTATCGGTGACCTCGCCAATCCAGAAAGTGCGATCGAAGCCAAGCTTGAACCGGTGAAAATTGGTCATGCCGCAGAAACACAGGAACACCGGATCGCCATGCTGCATGATGCAGGTGGAAGCACTTTGGTGCGGTTTGGTGATGTTGCGGCCCGACGCCATGATCTGCAGGAAATGCGTATTGGGTGACATGCACGTATCATCATAGTGCGCGGCCAGCAGGTCCGCTGCCTTGCGGGTGCCTGCTGCAGACGTTGCCAGGGCGACCTCGAACTCGGGTACCTTGGCGCCAATGGCGGCACGCCCGGCATTCATCATCGCCATGGCCACCTGACCAGCGTGCCGGGCCAATTGCAGTTCTTCCGGTGACTTGATCATGCGCATGCCCGAAATCACCGGCATCACGTCGACAAGCCGGTCCGGTTCGACAAGGCTGTCCAGATAATTGCGCACGATGGCAGGCATCAGGTCCGGTTCGACGCCTATGCGGCCCTCCCCAGCCAATGCGGCAGGCAACTGTTCGCGCCATTCAGTGCCGAGG
>JABDRA010000286.1 GCA_013041995.1 Anderseniella sp.
CTGCAGTTCTGTTCCAGGCCTATTCGGTCAAACCGGATTTTGCACCGGTTCGCGAACGGCTTGCCGATCTCGGCATGGACGTGCCTGAAAATCCCAGCGAACGGCAGATCCGCCTTGCCGTGCTGCCGACGCAAAACCTGATGGCAGATGATATCATCACCGGGTCTACCAAGGCACCGTCTGGAACCGTAACGCGCATTGCGCTGCGTGAACCGGTGGCCCCGTCAGCGGCCCTGGCAAACAGTAGCAAGCCGGGCGGTACGGCAGTTCGGTCAGCGGCTGTCAAGAAACCCGGGTCTCAAGTAAAGACGGTTACTGCAGTTGCTTCACGGAAAGTCGAAAATCCGGAGAGCGTTTCTGTGGATCAGGTCGCCGCCATACCTGAAATTCCAACCGCCGTGACGGACAGTACGGTGAAGATTGCCGAGGGCAACAAAACGCCTGATCCGGTTAGTATCGTACCTGTATCCGCGCCAGTGAAAACAGCAAATGTGAACGGTGGCGACGACACTTCGAATGTCACTGCCAAGCTCGAAGGATGGACTGTTCAACTTGTGTCGCAGCGCCAGCCCGACAAGGCCTGGGACAACTGGGACTCTCTGAAAAACCGTCATGACAAGCTGCTCCGCAACAAAACCGCTGCGGTCGTGCGCGCTGATGTTGAAGGCCAGGGTATCTATTACAGGCTTCGGGTGCACAAACTTGAAAAAGCCCAAGCCAAGCGTTTGTGTCGCAGTTTGAAACGCGAAGGTACCGGTTGTTTCATCGCACAGGCCACAAGTTGAGCCAGCGGTTTAATGGCGCGACGTTGGTCGTGTAACAATATAGACTGCAACACATATCAAAATTACGCCCGTCATCCATATCGCGATGGCGGGCGCGTTTGTTCCCAGTGCCAGCCAGGCAAAACTGGCCGACATCATCACGACAGAAGTGATTTTCGCGCCAAATGGTATGGATCGGTCACGTTCCCAATCGACGATGTAGGGTCCCAACATGCGATGATTGATCAACCAGTCATGTATGGCCGGAGAAGAGCGGGCAAAGCATGCCAGCGCCAGCAGCAAAAACGGTGTGGTCGGCAGTAGGGGCAGAAACACGCCAAGAAACCCAAGCCCGACAAACGCAACGCCCAGAGCACGCAGAACATGCTGGCGCGCGGTTAATCGAGCTGACACGGTTGGAGGCTCCTGCGATGAGGGTTATCTGAGTGGATGATTTTCAACAGGGTTGTAGCAGTCACGCTGAGAGCATGCTATGGCAGCGCGGTGACAGATTTGTGCATGAATCGTTTTTGAGATTTTAGGGTTTTTCCGTAACTGATGCTTGGCAAGTTGAGAACATACTTTCTAACCGGCGTGGTCGTTGCGGCGCCGATTGCAATTACGATCTGGCTGGTTTGGTGGTTCGTTTCGCTGTTCGACAGCTTGCTGAAACCGTATATCCCGTCAGTCTACAATCCGGACTCCTATCTGCCGTTCACGGTACCCGGCGTCGGCCTGGTGTTCGCACTGGTGGGCATTACGCTCATTGGCGCACTGGCTGCAAACCTGGTTGGCAGGACACTGCTGAATTTTGGCGAGCGCACACTCGACCGGATGCCGATTATCCGATCTGTCTATAAGGCCGTGAAGCAGATATTCGAAACGGCGCTGTCATCGAATGCCAGCAATTTTTCTTCCGTTGGCTTCATCGGATATCCGCGTGAGGGCGTCAATGTTGTTTGTTTCATTGCGCGCGAACTTGATTCCGGAGAGATCGGCCTCGAACCGGGCATAACCTATTACTCGGCCTTCATGCCGACTACGCCGAACCCGACGTCCGGGTTCTTGTTTTTTGTCGAGAAAGACCAGGTCACCATTCTGGATCTAACGGTTGAAGAGGCTGCCAAGCTGGTGATATCTGCTGGCCTGGTCACACCCAAGCAAATGCGCGAAGCAAATGTTTCAGTGGCAGATGAAGAAGATACCTTGTCAATGCTGATCGCTCATCCGGAAAAGGTGTTGAAGCCGGGACAAAAGCCCCCTCCCAATCGCAAGAAAACGGTTGCGAAAAAACCCACCAAAAAGCGCTGATCAACCCGCTGACAGCAGCCGAATGGCATCATCACGCTCAAACAGGTACAGCAGAATGCGCAGGGCGTCTGATCTCTTGCCGGTCAGGTGGGGGTCGGTTTCCAAAATGAGTTTTGCGTCGTCACGCGCAGCCTGGAGCAGTTCGCCATGCTGACCAAGGTCAGCCAGTCTGAAACTGGCGACGCCCGATTGCCTGGTACCGAGAACTTCGCCGGACCCGCGCAGTTTCAGGTCTTCTTCGGCAATGATGAACCCGTCTTCGGTTTCGCGCATGGTTTTCAGCCGCGCCGCAGCGGTTTCGCCCAGCACGCCGTCATAGATCAACACACAGCTTGACGCATCCGAGCCGCGACCGACGCGACCGCGAAGCTGATGCAATTGCGCCAGTCCGAAACGCTCTGCATTTTCTATGATCATGATCGAGGCTTCGGGTACATCGACGCCGACCTCAATCACGGTAGTCGACACAAGGATGGATATTTCACCGGCCTTGAAGCTGGCCATTATGGCGTCCTTTTCGGGACCTTTCATCCGGCCATGTACCAGGCCTACCTTGTCGCCGAACCTGGCTTGCAGGCTGGTGAAGCGGGCTTCGGCGGCGGTCTTGTCGATAAAGTCACTTTCCTCAACCAGCGGGCATACCCAGTACACCCGCTTGCCCTGGGATACCGCTCGTGCCAGGCCGTCTACGATCTGTGCGAGCTTGTCCAGGGGCATAACGCGTGTATCAATCGGCTTGCGACCGGCAGGCTTGCCGGTCAGCCGGGTTATATCCATGTCACCGTATGCGGTCAGCGCCAGCGTGCGTGGAATAGGGGTTGCTGTCATCACCAGCAGGTCGCTCGGGCGTTTTGATTTCGACTGCAGGGCAAGGCGCTGATGCACGCCGAAACGGTGTTGTTCGTCAATGATGACAAGGCCAAGGTCGGCAAAACTGACACCTTCCTGAAACAGGGCATGCGTACCGATCAGGATGTGGATGTCTCCGGATGCGAGATCGTCGAGCAACTGCTGGCGTACCGCTCCCTTTTCCCGGCCGGTCAACACTGCTGCCCTGAGGCCGGCCTCCGCGGCCAGGGGGCCAATGCTGGCAATATGCTGGCGAGCCAGAATGTCGGTTGGCACCATCAGGGCTGACTGGGTGCCGGATTCGGCGGCGGTTGCCATGGCCAGCAGGCCGACAATGGTCTTGCCTGACCCAACATCACCTTGCAGCAGCCGCAGCATGCGATCAGGTGACGCCATGTCTGCAAGGATTTCAGAAACGGCCAGTTCCTGACTGATGGTGAGGGAGAATGGCAATGCATCAATGATACTCTGGCGCGCTTTGCCATCGCCGCTCACTGTCCTGCCGGAGGCCCGTGTCATGTGACGGCGCACCAGCGACAATGCCAACTGGTTGGCCAGCAGCTCGTCATAGGCAAGGCGTTGCCGCGCCAGGCTGTCCGGTTCCAGGTCAGTTGGTTGTTCCGGGTTATGCAGGGTCTCCAGGGCTGCCTGGAATTCCGGGAACTTGCGGGTCGCTATCCAGGCGGCATCCTGCCACTCCGGTAACTGGGGAATATCACACAGGATCTGCCGGATAGCCTTACCGAGAATCTTGCCCGACACCCCTGCGGTCAGCGGATAGACGGGTTCAAGCAACGGCATTTCGGAAAACTGCTCGCCCGTCAGAATATGATCGGGATGAACAATCTGTGGAGTGCCGTCATACCACTCAATCTTGCCGGAGATGAACCGGGTTTCGCCTTCGGGCAAGGCTCGTTCGAGATAGGGGCCGTGCGAATGGAAAAACACCAACGGCAGTGAACCGGTTTCATCAAATACTTCAACACGGTATGGCACTCGTTTGTTGTGTCGTGGCGGTGCCTTGTGGCGTCCGATCTGCGCCTCGATGGTGATGATACCGGTTTGTGGCAGGTTGTTGATGGTAGGGCGGTTGCGCCGGTCAATCACGCCAACCGGCAGGTGGAACAGCAGATCGACCAGCCGGGCAGGCAGGTCTGCAGACCCTGGCTCGCCGCTTTGCGGTCGGACCAGGCCTGCCAGGGTCTTTTCAACCTTCGCACCAATGCCCTTCAGTGCGCTGGCAGAAGCAAAATACCTGTTCAGGATTTCCGGTCGCATGGTTGCCTGGATTGTTTTATTGAATTGTCAGGACAGTCGTCTTGCCCGGTTGCGTTTCATGTGTGGTTCTTTCATAAACCGCCGGGCACAATATTTCCAACCTCTACAGATATTTCATTCCACCTCCATCGGACACAAGCTGTGACTGCAACTGACGAAAACCGGCGCAAGCGCATCCTCTGGCGGGCTTGCCATCGTGGCATCAAGGAGATGGATATTGTGGTGGGCACATTCGTTCAGGCCAGGATTGCGCACTCTGACGAAGCAGAGTTGCAGGAACTGGAACGCATTATTGAAATCCCCGACCAGGATCTGCTGGCGTGGTTGACCGGGGCGCAGCCGGTGCCGGGCGACCAGCAATCCGCACTGTTGCAGGAAATGCTCGCTGCCCGCTTTGATGAAACGTTCTTCGGGAACCGGGAATGAAACGCGTCGAGCTCAAAAGTGCTATAGCC
>JABDRA010000288.1 GCA_013041995.1 Anderseniella sp.
CGGGTGTACAAGCCGCTGGAGTTCGGGGTTTCGATTCTGAGAAACGAACCCGGCTGGACTTTGCAGAAGTTGCGAAGCGTGGTTGAGACCCGGAAAACAACCCGTGTTCGTCTCAAGCAGAAGGTGCCGGTGCATATCGTTTACGCCACAGCCTGGCGCGGTGAAGGTGGATCCGTGGAGTTTCGCAAGGACATCTATTCCCGCGACAAGAAGCTTTACAATGCGCTGTTCGGCAAGCCCTCATCATAGACAGGGGGTATGGGTTTTGACTGAAACCATCAAAACCAAGAAAACGCATCATTTCCAGTGGCGCTCTTGGCGTCAAGCAAAAGGCCCGCCGAAACGGCGGGCCTTTAAAGTCTGCGGGATCATGGTTCAGTTGAACCCTTGGCTCGACCTGGAGTAATTGGTTACTCGGTACTTGTGGAACCCTCGTCCACCCGGGCAGCCTGCAGATCAAGCGGCACGGCAAGGTATTTTTCAAGGCCGGTCAGTTTCGCCGGCTGTGCGGGACGCGCCTGCTGGTTAACCTGCACGCTGGCGCTGGTGCCGGGTTGCGACGGCAGGATGCGGTCATAGTACCGTTTTGATCCTGTCACTCCCGTCGTCGCGGCTGCGACCGGCTTGCTGTAACCAACAGTCTTGGCGGCTTGCGGTTTTGCCGTCTGCTGCTGGATTGCTGCGGCAGTTGTTGCCTGAACCGGCCTGCTGTCGCTGTCACTGCCGGGCCAGGTCACAAGACTGCCGAGAGACGCACTGGCCAGCCTGGCTTGCCGTTCAATCTGATAGCCCAGTTCCGGTCCGTACAGACCCAGCGTGACGCCGCTGGAAATGCAGGTGATACCGACAAAAGTGGCAATAGCCATTTTGGCGACAATACTCGTTGGTTTGTGTGTGCCTGCGGGCTTTCTCATGCGCTGTGCCCGAATGGCAGAAACGGAGAAGTTCGTGTTGCTCGGACGGCGGTGATAGCCCGCGGTGTTGTTGCGCTCGTCAGCCTGATCTCCGAGCAGGCTCTCTTCCATCGCAGGTATGCTGGAAGAAAGAGGTTCCGGCGCTGCCGCTTGATAATCGCCACGCTGTTCAGGAAACAGGCGCGGCGTACGCAATTCACGCTTTCTCGGCGCTTCAAACTTTGTCCTTGTCTGAGGCTTGCCGTCAATACGCCTGATGATCGGACCATCGTCACGAGGATCTGAAGCATGTGCGTTCTGACGCTGAGGCTCGATGCGGAAAGCAAACGACATGTCCTCGCTACGCGGGCGAAGTTCTTCATTCTCGTGTTTGGCGCGCACCGTGTTCTGCATTTTATCTTTTGCTTCTCCACGGGCAGCGTCATTGCCGACGAGGGGGTGCTCGGCGCTGACTGACATAATGAGAGTTTCCCTTGATCGTTTAAGAGAGCCGTCCTTAGCCTGCACTTTAGACCCGATAAAGTCGGCAATATGATAGGTATAAGGCAATTTTGTGCAGGCAGATCATCAGCTTGCGGCGTTTCTGGCATATGGCAGGTGAACAACTGGCGCTTGTGTGCATGTGCGAAAGCGCTATCTATCTGGAGTATTGACTGGCCGGGTCACAGTTCACAAACCCGACAACCAAGGGGCAATCAGCGTGCAAAATATCGTCGAACCATTTACCCAAAGAGCGGCAGCCAGAAATGGCCTGATCGTATATCCTGAAGGCACGGATGCCCGCATTGTCAAAGCGGTGGTAGAATTGCAGAAATCCGGGCTTTCCCGTGCGGTTTTGCTTGGTAAGACTGATGCCGTAACGGCAGTTTTTGACAACCTCAAATTGTCCTCTGAAGGTATCGATATACTGGACATCGAAACCTCGTCGGAGCTGGATGGTTTGCACAAGAAACTGTTGCAGAAAAAGCCGGATATGGACCCTGATAAGGCGGCGTCGATGGTGCGAGATCCGCTCTATTTCGGAGGTGCCATGGTCGCTTCCGGACGGGCTGATGCGATGATTGCCGGCGCCGCAAATGCGACAGGAAAAGTGATTTCAGCGTCCCTGCGCACTGTTGGCCTCACGCCGGGGACCAGGCGTTTGTCCAGTTATTTCCTCATGTCAGTGCCGAATCACAGGGGCGTCGGGCGCAAGGACTTCCTGTTTGCAGATTGTGCGGTAAACATTGACCCACCCGCTGATGATTTGGCTGAAATTGCCATGGCAACCGGCAAAACAGCCGCAAAACTCCTGAGCGAGCCGGCAAAGATAGCGCTGCTGTCCTTTTCCACCAAGGGCAGTGCGGCTCACGACAGTGTCACCAAGGTAACAGATGCGCTGGCGATTGTGCGTGAAAAGGCACCCGAACTCAGCATTGACGGTGAATTGCAGGTAGACGCCGCATTGGTACCGTCAGTGGCACAGCGCAAGGTCAAAGGCGGTGCCGGTGTGGCAGGCGAGGCCAATGTGCTGATCTTCCCGGACCTGAATTCCGGAAACATCGGTTACAAGCTTGTGCAGTACATGGGTAATGCAGATGCCATTGGACCGTTTTTTCAGGGGTTTGACAAACCGGTGTGCGATCTGTCGCGTGGCTGTTCGGCTGATGATGTTGTTTCTGCAGCCGTCATTCTGATGGCCACGGCCTGAAGCTCAACAACTACCGGCTATAGCAGCGATTTTACCAGACCGAGCACGGCGAGGAAGGCCAGCAGACTGATCGCCATGCGCCGGAAATTTTCCGGCGCTGCCGACACGAACTTCCGCCCGCCAAGCCACACCCCGGCACCCAACAGAGGGATGCACAGCGCTGCTGCGATGAAGGTATCGATTGATATGACGCCAGCGTACCCCAGGATTGGCAATGCCACCAGGTCGATAGCACACAGGTAAAATATCATCGTGGCGCGAAAGACCCTGGCATGCAGGTTTTGCGCGGTCAGAAACAGGGCGACAGGCAATCCGCCTATCGCCGCCGCATTGGCAAGTCCCGACACTATGCCGACACCCACCGTACCGGCAGTGCCTACTTTCTTGCGCAGGCTCCAACCGCTCAATAACAGGGCACACATGATCAGGATCCAGATCGAAATGATCAGGCGGAGTAAATCTGTATCAAGTGAACTGAGCAGGCCGATGGACACCGGCATGCCGATTGTTGCACCAAGCAGCAGCCAGCCCAGCAGGGGCTTGTTGAAGTCTTTCAGCGCAGCAGGTGCCTGGCCTGCTGTCGCCGCAATTTCCAGCACCATGACCACGGGCACGAAGTTGAGCGGGTTTGTGACAAGTGCCGCTGCCGAAACAACAAGTGCTGAAAATCCAAAACCCGAGTATCCGCGGATGTAGGCCGCGCCGAGCACCGCCAGCGCCATCCAGGCAAGCGGCCACCCGGTAAGATCAAACGGAATGGGCATTGGCTATCCTTTCAGTGCGCGCCTCACATGGTGCGCGATAGCCAGTTCTTCGTTGGCCTTGACGATCCAGACCGGACAGGTTGCAGCCGGCGGAGAAATTTCCATATCACCTGCCACATTACGCTGGTTTTCAATCTCCACACCCAACCAGTTCAGATGATTGATAATGCCAGCGCGAACAGGAGCCGCATTTTCCCCGACACCGGCGGTAAACACCAACCCGTCTATGCCACCAAGCGCCGTGATCAGCGAGCCGGCATGACGCGCCGCCCAGTAGCAGTAATAATCTACTGCCGCCTGTGCACGCGGGCTTGCACTGGCCAGCAATACGCGCATGTCACCTGAAATGCCCGACAGGCCCAACAATCCACTTTGACGGTACAGCAGATCCTCAAGTTCGTTGAGCCCGAGGCCTTCGTCGCGCATCAGGGCAATCAGGACACCGCCC
>JABDRA010000292.1 GCA_013041995.1 Anderseniella sp.
GCAGGGGGCTGATTGTTCGCGAACTGCCAATTGCCGTTAGGGCGGCGCTGTGTCTGGCCGGGTTGGCTGTCATGTTTGGCCCGACACTCTGGCTCTAGAGCGACATGGGTTCAATTAAACCCATAAACCTGATCTAGCTGCCAGCCATAGCCTTGCCTTCCTGATGAAGCTGGTCGGCCTCGTGATCTGTCAGTGCGAATATGCGCGATGCCTTGCGGATCACGTCCAGCTCAGCCTCGTGCAGATCGCTGTCGGAATAGGCAATGGTCCACATTTTCCGGATAAATCCGGTCCTGCGTTCGTGTGTTATGCTGGTTGTCAGAAACGACGCCAGCCACTGGATATGGGTTTGATCCATCGGACTGGTTGTCAGCCTTTCGCTGATGAATGCGATATCATCGCCACGCAGCTTGATGTAGGGATCATAAAGGCGCCGGAGTATTCTGGCATCGGCGGGATGGATACGCTTGTCGGCAACTAACAACCATACAATTGCAATCAGCGAAGCAAACGCGTTGTCGTTCTCGCGCAATTCGGGATAGATCGCATCAAGCCGGTACATGGAGTCCATGAGTTGCCTGATGCGCCTTTTTTTGCTCGCTCGTTTTTGTCGGCTTGGTCCTGACAAATTGCCTTCCTGTCATTGTCTATCAAGCAAAGGCAAGGTGACCTTACGTGATGCTCTGCACACGCCTGAAAAAGCACGTGCACTCTTCATTTGCAATAATAAATGAAAGTCCAGCCTTATCGCCGTGGATAAACTTGCCTGTGCAGGTTGGGACCTTAAAGAGTAAACAATCTGCCAAGCTGTGGCAGTTTGTCGGTTACTCCCGCCAGCCGTGCCGCATGCCATGCCATGGCATGGTTGCTGGAGGTGATCGGAACCCCTGTTTCGCGTTCAATACTGGCCGCTTCTTCAACAAGCCTGACAGACGTACATGACACAAAGATAGCATCAACGTCTGATTCTTTCAGTATACGTTTTACTCCGTTGCGAATGGATTTTGGAGAGATGCTTGCGACCACCGCATCAGATTCTTCGTTGAATGACCCAAACACGGGGACTTCGAACCCGCGAGCCTGGATATAGTCGGCAACAATGCGGTTTACATCTGCGCGATAGGGCGTCAATACGCCGATTTTCCTGGCCTTGAAGGCGTCGAATGCCGCAAATGCGGCCGTTATCGGGGTGGTACAGGCAATTCCGGGGCGAGCTTCACGGATGCGCTGGAATACTTTTTCCTCGCCAATTGCCATCGAGGCAGACGTACAGCCATAGGCAATGACATCCATGGTCGCGCCGGGCAGAAACACGTCTGCGCAATCACGGATGCGCGGCTCCATTGCGCGAAGTGTCTCGGGCGTTATCTGGTCGTCATTGAAAATCCGGCTCTGGTACAAAGCCAGCCCGGGCAATTCGGCAAATATCTGCCGCCATTCATGCTCAATCGTATAGTCACTGGCCAAGACTATCAGGCCGACGCGACCGCGCCCGGCAATGCCATTGTCGGTTTCAAAGGGCAGGTTTTCGATCAGCTTCATGCTGTGGCATTCGTCCAAAACCTTTGTGTCCATGACTTTCACTCCTGAACCTGACGAGTTGTCAGATTATCATATACAGGCAGAGTTTCCATCATAACGTATTGCTGCGCCGATGCGCCGCTTGAAATTGCAGGTCAACCCATGCAAGTAACAGGCTGATAAAGTATTTTATCCAATTCAGGAGTTGAGCCCATGGCCTATTCGGCCGTTCAGCCGCGCCGCAAGTCTGTTGGTGTGAAGGTTGGCGAGAAGATTCAGATCGGTGGCGGTGCGCCGGTTGTCGTTCAATCGATGACCAATACCGATACCGCAGATATCGAAGGCACTGCCCAACAGGTTGCAGCGCTTGCCCGTGCGGGTTCGGAACTGGTGCGCATCACCGTCGACAAGGAAGAAGCCGCCAAGGCTGTGCCGCACATCCGCGACCGGCTCGACCAGATGGGTGTCGACACGCCGCTGATCGGCGACTTCCACTATATTGGCCACACCTTGCTGCGCGACCATCCTGCCTGTGCCGAAGCCCTCGGCAAATATCGTATCAATCCGGGCAATGTCGGTTTCAAGGAAAAGCAGGACCGCAACTATTCGATGATGATCGAACGGGCCATCGAGTTCAACAAGCCGGTCCGGATCGGGGTGAACTGGGGGTCGCTGGACCAGGCCATGCTGGCAAGGTACATGGACGAAAACGCCAAGCTGGCCGAGCCCAGGGATGTGCGCCTTGTGATGCACGACACCATGGTCGAATCCGGTCTGCAGTCTGCCGCGCGCGCCGAGGAAATCGGCCTGCCGCGCGACAAGATCGTCATCTCGGTGAAAGTATCGGAAGTGCAGGACCTGATCGCGTGTTATCGCCAGATTTCGGCGCGCAGTGACTACGCGCTGCATCTGGGGCTTACCGAAGCCGGCATGGGCTCTAAGGGCATTGTTGCTTCTGCGGCCGGGCTTGGAGTTTTGCTGCAGGAAGGCGTCGGCGACACGATCCGTATATCCCTGACGCCTGATCCCGGCGGCGATCGTTCCAAGGAAGTTATTGTGGCGCAGGAAATCCTGCAGACCATGGGGATTCGCAACTTTACACCGATGGTTATCGCGTGTCCGGGCTGTGGGCGCACGACATCGACCGTATTCCAGCACCTGGCCCAGGATATTCAAGGCTATCTGCGTGCCCAGCAGCCGGAATGGAAGAAATCCTATCCCGGCTTTGAGGAGCTTCAGGTTGCGGTCATGGGGTGCATTGTCAACGGACCGGGAGAGTCCAAGCATGCCCATATCGGTATTTCACTGCCCGGTACCGGCGAAGTGCCGGCGGCGCCTGTTTTCATTGATGGCAAGAAAGTCAAAACCCTGCGCGGTGAAGACATTGGTGATCAGTTCAAGCAGATCGTTGATGATTACGTTGTGAACAAGTGGGGCGGGGGTGCCAATCAGGCGGCGGAGTGACGCTGAGTTGATTGTGCCGGCTGCGGGTTGCATTGACCCTGAAGCCCATATTTTGTGTCCCCAGATGCGTTGAACGGGATGAGTGCGAAGCCAATATGTTCGCTGTGCTCACCCCGCTCTAGCTCCAGCCGTCCCGGAACTATTCGATGTCTGGTTTAAACGGTGCCTAGTAGGCGCCGTATTCGCGCAGGCAGGCACGATATTTGGCCCACATGTAATCCTTGCGTTCGAGGCTGTGTGCGCCCAGTGCGCGAGCCTTGTAATAGTGGCAATACTGGTAAGCGTAACTCTTGTTGCCGCTTGCGTTTGCTGTGACCGTGCCCACGGTGGCGAAACCTGATGCGATGATTGCTGCGATGAGGAGGGACTTCATTGCTCTGTTCCTTCGTTTGTTGTGCTTGTCCTTTGCGGGCCTGACGTGCCCTCTCGATGACAACCACACTCGCACACGGCCCATCACGGCGATGTGCAGAATCTCACATGACGAATTTTCAGACCAGATCAGTCAGTTCTTGCGCTCGACAATGAAGCGGGCGGCTTCGCGTAAGGTCGCGGCCTTGTCACCATAAGGTGCCAGCAGATCGCACGCCTCGTCGGCCAGTGCGCTGGCCTTCTGCCTGGCACCGTCGAGGCCAAACAGGTCGATGAAAGTTGCCTTGCCGGCGTCAGCATCCTTCTGGGTTGCCTTGCCGAGTTGTTCGGGAGAGCTTTCCACGTCAAGAATATCATCGGCAATCTGGAATGCCAGGCCGACCTTGTCGGCAAAGGTTCGCATGGTGGTTCTGTCATCAGAACCGGCTTGAGCGAGAATGGCGCCGCCTTCCAGTGAAAACCGGAACAACGCGCCGGTTTTCAGGCTTTGGATGGCAATGATCTCGTCAAGGTCATGGGAGTGCTTTTCTTCTGCGGCGAGATCAAGCATCTGGCCGCCGACCATGCCGTTATGACCGGACGCACGTGCAAGTTCGAGCGCCAGATCGGCGCGCACCGAACCATCTGCATGGGTGGCAGGATCGGCAATAATCTCAAATGCCACCGTCAACAGGCCATCACCTGCCAGTATTGCGGTCGCCTCGTCATAGGCAATGTGACAGGTTGGCTTGCCGCGGCGCAGGTCGTCATCATCCATTGCAGGCAGGTCATCATGCACCAGGGAATAACAGTGAATACATTCAAGCGCGGCGCCGACACGCAGCGCCTGATGGTGATCAGCACCCAGTATGCCGGCACTTTCCGATACGAAGAACGGCCGCAGGCGCTTGCCCTGTGCTAACGCGGAATAGCGCATGGCTTCAGTGACACGCGGTGCGCGCGATGTCTGCACTGCCAGAAGCTCGTCGAGCATGACTTCGATTTCATTGGCAGTGTTCTTCAGTGCCGCCTGGAATGTCATTTGGCTTCGCACGCTCCTGTCATAATGCCGGTTTCGTCTTGCGCCCGGCTGGGGTAATGATCTTGTTACCGCCATCTTCTAGTTCCGGCGGCAACAGAGCGCAACCGGCAAGCGATGGCACTTTTCACAAAATACAAAAAACGTTCAAGGCTGCGCTATGGGCTGTACCTGCTCTTGGGCCTGCTGGCGCTGCCATATCTGCTGACACTGGTCTACACGGTCGTGCCGCCGCCCGTGACAACGATGATGGTATGGAAGAAGACGTTCGACGGTAATGCAATCGACTATCGCTGGCGGCCACTAGCCGATACATCGCAAAACCTGGTGCGTTCCGTGGTCACCGCTGAAGATGCCCGCATATGCGAGCACGCCGGCATTGACTGGGAGGTCTTCCAGACCGTGGCGATGGAAGCGCTGGAAAACGAGGGCGGGCCATCGCGTGGTGGATCAACCATCACCCAGCAAGTGGCGAAGAACCTGTTTCTATGGCCATCACGTTCCTATGTCCGAAAAGCACTGGAACTGCCGCTTGCCCTGTGGATCGATCTGGTCTGGTCAAAACGTCGGATTGTAGAGGTCTACGTGAATACGGCTGAATGGGCTCCAGGTGTTTATGGCGCAGAAGCTGCCGCCCAATACCATTTCCGCAAATCTGCAAAGGCGCTGACAAAAGCCCATGCCGCGCAACTGGCCGCAGCCCTGCCAAATCCGGCTGTGCGCAATGCCGGCAAACCCGGCCCGAAGGTGCGCAGGCAGGCCCGCACGATCCGCAAGCGGGTAAATTCCACGGTGCCTTATCTGGAATGCCTGAAACTGAACTGAGCGCCCCCGCGTCCAGTTGTCGCTTGCGGTGCGCAGGCTTTGTCCGCTAACTGGCCTCAATCAATCAACATCAGTTCTCATACCGGTATGCGGTGTCCAACATCCCACATCGCCGGGGCGGCTTTCATTTTCTCTACAGGTCTGTTTAATGTTTTCAATCGCCACGCTGCGGCGCGAATGGTTGTCTAATCCGCGCGGCGATATTCTTGCCGGCATCGTTGTGGCCCTTGCGCTGATACCGGAAGCGATCGGTTTCTCGATTATTGCCGGTGTCGACCCCAAAGTCGGCCTTTATGCGTCGTTTTCGATCGCTGTTATCGCAGCGCTGGTGGGCGGGCGGCCAGGCATGATCTCAGCTGCCACGGCTGCAATTGCCGTACTGGTGGTGCCGCTGATCCGGGATCACGGTGTCGAGTACCTGTTTGCTGCAACAATTCTTATGGGTGTGCTGCAGGTGCTCGCCGGGTTCGCGCGGCTTGATCTGTTGATGCAGTATGTCTCCACATCAGTGGTGACAGGCTTCGTCAATGCGTTGGCCATTCTGATTTTCATTGCCCAGTTGCCGCAACTCGTCAATGTGACCTGGGTGACCTATGCGATGGTGGCAGCAGGTCTTGCCATCATCTACCTGCTGCCGCGTCTCACCAAGGTGGTGCCGTCGCCCCTGGTGGCCATCGTGGTGCTGACCGTTGTCTCGATTTATGGCGGGCTTGGCGTCAACACTGTGGGTGATATGGGCCAGCTTCCTTCAAGCATTCCGTACCTGCTGATCCCGGACGTGCCGCTGACACTGGAAACGCTTCGCATCATTTTTCCGTATTCCGTGACCATGGCGATTGTCGGGCTGCTTGAATCGATGATGACAGCCCATATTGTCGATGAGCTGACCGACACACCAAGCAACAAGCGCCGCGAGTGCAAAGGGCAGGGCATCGCCAATTTTGCCACCGGATTTCTCGGTGGTATGGGCGGGTGCGCCATGATCGGCCAGTCGGTCATCAACGTAAAATCCGGAGGCAGTACCCGGTTGTCCACCTTCGTGGCCGGCAGCTTCCTGTTGTTTCTGATTGTTGTCCTGGGGCCATTGGTCAGCCAGATCCCGATGCCGTCTCTGGTCGCGGTGATGATAATGGTGTCCATCGGCACGTTCAGCTGGAAATCCATCAGAAACCTGAAAACCCATCCGTGGCAGTCATCGGTGGTCATGGTGGTGACGGTCGTTGTCGTCGTGTGGACACATGACCTGGCGCAAGGGGTGCTGGCCGGAGTTGTGCTGAGCGGACTGTTCTTTGCCAGCAAAGTCAAAAGCCTGTTTAACGTTACCTCAAACCTGTCTGCTGACGGTGCCTGCCGCACATACCGGTTTTCCGGGCAGGTGTTCTTTGCCTCTACGGAATTGTTTACAGATGCGTTTGACTTTAAGGAAGTGCTGGACCGGGTGGTTATCGATATGTCAGATGCTCATTTCTGGGATATTTCTGCCGTTGCCATTCTGGATCAAGCGGTCTTGAAGTTCCGCCGTGAGGGGACTTCGGTTGAGGTTGTGGGGATGAATGAGCCAAGTGCCAATATGGTCGGGCGATTTGCCACCCATGACGCGGCCGACGAAACCCAGCGGCCTGCTGGTCACTGATTGGAAAGATCGACCATGAAGCGCATTCTTGCCTGTATTGACGCATCCTCCTACGCCTCCAGCGTATGCGAACTGGCCGCGTGGGCAGCGACGCGCCTTTCAGCCAGTGTGGAGCTGTTGCATGTTGTCCAGCGCAAGGACGCGGTTGCTGCGCGCAAGGATCTCACCGGCGCCATCGGGCTTGGCGTCAAGAGCGAGTTGCTGGAGGAACTGACGCAGATCGATGAGGCAGAGGGCAAGCTTGCCATCTCTGATGGCCGCGTGTTGCTGGCGCAGGCGGAAAAGCTACTGGTCGCCGGTGGTGTTTCCGACGTGAACCGGCTGCACCGTCATGGCAGTATTGTTGATACCATCATCGAACGCGAAGCAGAAGCTGACCTTGTGGTTATCGGAAAGCGCGGGGCAACCAGCGAGTTCGACAGTGATCACATCGGATCAAGCATTGAGAGCGTTGTTCGCGCCAGCGTGAAGCCGGTCCTGATCGCATCGCGAAAAATTCAGCCGCCAAACATCATGATTGTCGCGCTCGACGGCAGTTCCGCGTCCCTGAAAGCTCTCGACTTCGTCATTGCATCGCCGTTGTTCACCGGCATGCAGCTGCACCTGGTGGCGGCCGGACCCAAGGGAACTGCCGACAAATCCTGGTTCGTGAAGGCCTATTCAAAAGTCGTGGACCGGTCGCCGTCGTGCATTATCCATATTGCCGACGGTGCGCCGCAAAAGGTGCTTGGCGACTACATGTCGGCGCGGCGCGATGCGATCCTGGTGATGGGCGCTTATGGTCATTCCGCACTGCGAACCCTGATTTTTGGCAGTACCACGACAACCGTGCTTCGCACCGTGCGGGCACCTGTTCTTCTTGTTCGTTGACTGACGGAAATCATGCTTGCTAACGGTATCTGAAATTCAGCATTATCCCTGCACTTGATAAACAGGCGAGGCAGTGGAATGGCGCAGGCTTTGGAAACTCCGGTTAACTCCAGTTACGACGTGGTGATTGTGGGTGGCGCCATGTATGGCTCATCGGTTTCCTGGTGGCTGGCCAATAATCCCGACTTTGACGGTTCCATTCTGGTCGTCGAGCGCGATCCTACCTACGAGGTCTGTTCCACATCACACACCAACAGCTGCATCCGCCAGCAATTCTCCAACGAGATCAATGTGCGCGTCTCGCAGTTCGGTGCCGAGTTCGTCAAGAATTTCCGTGAGTACATGGGCAATGATCCGCGCGTACCGCAGCCTCTGATCCACAGCTACGGCTACATGTATATGGCAGGAAATGAAGAGTTTGCCGGCATCTTGAAGGAGACCCAGCAAATCCAGGCAGCCTGCGGAGCCGGTACCAAGCACATGACGCCGGACGAGATCGCTGATGCGTATCCGTTCTACAATCTTGACGGCATTGTCGGCGCCAATCACAACCTTGTCGATGAGGGCTATTTTGACGGCGCAACCCTGTTTGACTGGTGGAAGCGGTCAGCGCGGGAAAAAGGCGCCGAATATATCGCCAATGAAGTCGTTGCCATGGCCAGGAACTCAGCCGGCACCCGGGTTGACAGCGTCACCCT
>JABDRA010000295.1 GCA_013041995.1 Anderseniella sp.
CGGCCCACGCGGGATTCTTCCAGCAGCAGGGATTGTACATTGCGCGCCATGCGCCGGGCAAAGCCGTCTGGCAACCCCAGAGCGTGGGTGAACGGCAGGACGCAGACACTGTCAGCGCCGCCAACGCCGGCTGCAAAACTCGCCGTTGTGGCGCGCAGCAGGTTCACATGCGGATCGCGTTTCGACATCATGCGCGCAGCGGTTTCAACGTGAAGAGTGAGAGGTGTTGGTGCCAACCCTGAAACGTCCAGCAGTCTTGCCCACAACAACCTTGCGGCACGCAGTTTGGCAATGGTGACAAACTGGTCAGCGTCTGCCGTCAGCATTATGGACATACGCGGTGCAGCATCCGCCGGCGTAATGCCGCCTGCCTCCAGCATGCGCAAATAGTCAACCGCTGTTGCAAGCGCGAAGCCCAGTTCCTGTGCCTCGGAACATCCGGCACCGTGATATACACGGGCATCGGCCTGTGCCACCGGCCCCTGGTGATCTGCGCTGGTGGCCAGGCTAAACATCTCGCCAAACCGGCGCGACAGTTCGCTGCGTTCGGTGACCTTGCCGCCATGGGCAAACGCGCCGAGCGGATCAAGGCCGAGCGTCAGGCTGCAACGCGCCAGGTCAAGCCGCCTGCGCTTGTATTCATCAAGCACCAGAAGCGCGAGGTCACGTCCATACCGTCCGCCGTCAAGCCGCAGGTCAATCAGGTCCAGTTCGACACCTTCAAACAGGCGCTGCACGGAGCGGGCATCGGTAACTGCAACACCGGCAGTACCCGCTGATATGCTGCCCGGCAGGACCAGTGAGATCCCGCTGGTCCCGTTCATCAGGTCATCGAGCATCTGGGTGTTGGCAGCGGCAATCTCCGGCATGTCCGAGCGCTGTACCAGCGTCCAGACATCTGGAGCGGCACGAACCGGGGCGGCAGGCAACGGCGTCGCGTTTTGTGCTGCGCCATAAACCGGCTCAATGATGATGCCATCCGAGGTGCGGGTCCGCAGGGTTTCGAATGACCGGCCCTTCAGGCTCGCATCGACAATCACGCGCCAGTCATCGTACTCAAGAGCCGGGAACTCATCTGCCAGTTTCAGGTCGCTCATGGGGCAGCCCTATCCATTCGCATGTTGCGTTGCACAATTTTGTAGCGCAGCTCCCTGCTTTCTGCAAATCGACTTTCGTTATACCAAAGGAAGAAATTACAGATATCCCGAAATTCCCGGAATTGAACTGGCGACGTCCTTTACCAGGTCTTCGCCGGCCTTTTCCTTGGCATAACCAAGGGTTTCCTTGCCCAGTATCTTGATCTGATCCATGCTCAGACCGGTTGCCTGCAGTTTGCTGACGGCAGCCAGCGGCCCGCCCATCATGCCGCCGCCCAGCATGCCCAGCAGTCCGCCACCGCGCGCGCCGTCACCGCCATGCAGTTGCGCCAGTTCACCGGCACCCGGGATGGCATCGAACAATTGCGCCACCTTGGCCTTGTCGCCCTGGGTTTTTACCAGTGACAGCATGATCCCGGTCGCCTTTTCAGCCATCTCCGGGGCGAGACCGGTTTTTTCGACGATCCGGTCAATCAGGTCCTGCATCAGTGTATTCCTTTTGGTATTTACAGGTTAGGCATTGCCCTTGGCGATGTTGTATAGCAATTTCACAACACACCAACAGTTTTGGCAGGCAGGTAGAATAAAATGACCGATGGAACAGTTTTTCTGGGGCAAAGCGAAAAACGCGAACAGCTATTCCTGAAGCTCGCCAACCGGCACGGCCTGATTACCGGTGCAACCGGCACCGGCAAGACGGTCACCCTGCAGATATTGGCGGAAGGGTTTTCCGCCGCCGGCGTGCCGGTGTTTGCCGCAGACGTCAAAGGCGACCTGTCGGGTATATCGCGTGAAGGCGAACCGAAGGACTTCCTGCTCAAGCGGGCCAAGACTATCGGTTTTGATGACTACGGCTTTGAAGCTTTTCCGACCATTTTCTGGGATCTGTTCGGCAAGCAGGGCCACCCCATCCGAACCACCATTACCGAAATGGGGCCATTGCTGATTTCGCGGCTGATGGGCCTGACCGATGCCCAGGAAGGCGCGCTCAATATTGCCTTCCGGATTGCCGATGAAGAAGGCCTGTTGCTGCTGGACCTGAAAGACCTGCGCGCCATGTTGTCGGAACTGGCCAATCGCGGCAGCGAGCTGACATCTGACTATGGCAATGTGAACCGCCGCACTATCGGGGCCATTCAGCGCCGGCTGATCGTGCTGGAAGAACAGGGCGGCGAGAACTTCTTTGGCGAACCGGCGCTCGACATCAAGGACCTGATGCGGACGACCCAGGATGGACGCGGTTTCATCAACATTCTTGCAGCCGACGAATTGATGCAGTCACCGCAATTGTACGCCACCTTCCTGTTATGGCTGATGTCGGAACTGTTTGAGGAAATGCCCGAGGTCGGCAATCCTGACAAACCAAAACTGGTGTTCTTTTTCGACGAAGCCCATCTGCTCTTCAATGAAGCGCCCAAGAGCCTTTTGACCAAGGTTGAACAGGTGGTGCGGCTGATCCGCTCGAAAGGGGTCGGCGTCTACTTCGTCACCCAGAACCCGCTTGATGTGCCCGACACGGTACTGGCCCAGCTCGGCAACCGGGTGCAGCACGCGCTGCGCGCCTTTACGCCGCGCGACCAGAAGGCGGTCAAGGCGGCAGCCACCACGTTCCGCCAGAACCCGAAGTTCGACACCGAGGAAGTGATTACCCAGCTTGGTGTGGGTGAGGCGCTGATCTCCACGCTCGATCTGAAAGGCGTGCCGTCGATGGTCGAGCGCACCCTGATCCGGCCACCGTCAAGCCAGATGGGGCCCGTCATGCCTGCAGAGCGTACCCAGTCGGTGAAGAACAGTCCGGTTTATGGTTTGTATGATGAAGCCGTTGATCGGGATTCGGCTTTTGAAAAACTGCGTGTGAAAGCGGAAAAGATTGCCGAACGGCAGCAAGCGGCTGCCGAGGCCGAGGAAAAGGCCAAGGCGGCAAAAGCAGCAACCAGGAAGACCACGTCGCGATCAACGGGACGATCGAGGCGCACCGATTCCGCCACCGACCGGTTTGTCAAGAATATCGCCAGCACCGTCGGCCGCCAGGTCGGCAACATGCTGGTGCGCAACTCAGGCTCAATCGTGCGCGGTATTCTCGGCAGTCTTTTGAAGAAGTAAACTTTTCAGAATTCAGCTATCGAGGATGATGGTGTCGGCAATCTCGATGTCAAAGCCGGACAGGCCGACATAGTGCCGCGACCGGCTGGCGATCAGCCTGATTGAGGTCACCGACAGATCCCGCAGGATTTGTGCGCCAAGCCCCACATCGCGCCAGCTTTCAGCCCGCGCACGCGACGATGCCGTGTCCTCATCAAGGTCGGGCTGGCCAAGCTTGGACGCCGGCACACCGGCCACGCCTTCGCGCAGATAGATCAGGATGCCGCAGCCTTCTTTCCGGAAAATCTCATAAACCGCGTTCAGCGTATCGCGGTTGCCAAGCACGTCTTCAACCAGGTCCTGCCGGTGCAGGCGAACCGGAATATCCTTGCCGGATGAGGTGTCGCCATAGACCAGTGCCAGATGCTGAACCGGGTCAAACGAGGTGGAATAGGCAATCCCGTTGGCCGGACCGGACGGTGTATCCACCGGAAACTCGCCATCGCGCTCAACCAGGCGTTCGCGTTGCTGGCGATAGGCGATGAGATCGGCTACGGAAATGATCCTGAAGCCGTGTTCGCGGGCAAAATCCATGACCTGCCGGCCCCGCTTGACGGTGCCGTCATCATTGACCAGTTCGCAAATCACACCGACCGGTGGCTCGCCGGCAAGCCGGGTCAGATCGACGGCAGCCTCGGTGTGGCCGGAGCGCATCAGCACGCCGCCGCGCTTGGCAATCAGCGGAAACACGTGGCCGGGCCGCACAAAATCTTCCGCATGCACATTGGCATTGGCCAGCGCATGCACCGTGGCGCTGCGCTCCTTTGCCGAGATGCCGGTGGTCAGGCCTTCCTTGTAGTCGATGGATACAGTGAACGCGGTGCCGAGCGGGGCATCATTGTCCGATACCATCGGGTCCAGCTTGAGGCGGCGGGCATCCTCCCGGGTCATCGGCGCGCAGACGATGCCGGAGCCGTGGCGCACCATCATCGCCATCTGTTCGTTTGTCACCTTGGAAGCGGCCGCAATCAGGTCACCTTCGTTTTCCCGGTCGTCATCGTCGACCACCACCACCATTTCACCGGCCTTGATGGCCGCGATCGCGCTTGCAACGGTATCCAGCGAACCGGTCATGTCATGTTCTCCTTTAAGGTGGGGTGAAAAATCCGCCGGCTTTACCTTGTCGCGGGTCAGGATCTGTATTTTGACGGCAAGGTCCAGCGACGGCGTGTCACCTGCCAGCAACTGCGAAATTCGCCCGGCGGAGATATCCAGCGCGCGGGCGAATTTTGCCTTGCTCGTATCAGCCTGCCTGAGCCATTCATCAAGTTTCATGGCTGCAGGCTTTAGCAGGGCTAAAGGGTATGGGGAAGTAGATTATGTGCTGCCGGGTACAAAAACCAACAGCGCTTGATCAGGTAAACGGGATCAGGGGCTGCCACCGATCAACCTGCGCGCACGAGCCAGCAGGCGACCGTCGGTAATCGCCAGGCCAAGGGCAATCAGGCCGAACCCGAGCCATGCTTCAAGCCCAAGCCGTTCACCCA
>JABDRA010000299.1 GCA_013041995.1 Anderseniella sp.
TCAGGTCGGCCAGCACATAGTCAATGGTCTTGCGTGCCGTTGCTGCATATTCCGGTTTTCCGGTGAGGCGATAGGCGGTCAGATACACTTCGGCATTGAGAGCCTGGTCGTTGAGCATTTTCTCGAAGTGCGGCACGCGCCATCCGGGATCAACTGCATAACGATGGAACCCGCCCTCGATATGATCATGGATACCGCCGTTCAACCCCGACTGCAGGGTTCTCTCCACCGCGTCAAGCACGTCGGCATCACCGGTGCGTTCGGCCTGTTGCAGCATGAACGCAAGCACCGTTGGCCGGAAGAACCTTGGACCGTCGCCAAGGCCGCCGGCGAAGGCATCAAATTTTCTTGACAGTGTTTTGGCTGCATCCGCCATCAGGGCAGGGGTGAGGTTCTGCGCTTCCTGCTTGCGGTTCAGATAGCCTTCGAGAAGTGTCGCAAGCCGGTCACCTTCTGCCAGAACGGCAGGGTTGTCCTGGACCCAGCTCTCGGTAACCCCGCTCAGCAGACCGGTGAAATCTTGCGGCGGAATATATCCAGTTCCATAAAACGGTTTCAGGTCCGTCGTCAGGAACATGTTGTTGGGCCAGCCGCCGCGCTGGGTGAGCAACTCCGTGACCAGCATGTAGGTGTCGTCCAGGGCAGTGCGCTGTTCACGGTCCACCAGCACCGGCACAAACTGCTCGTTGATTGTCCTGGCTATGGCTTCATTGTTGAAATGGGTTTCCTGCATCACATGACACCAGTGACACGCTGTGTAGCCGAATGAGACAAACAGGGGCCGTTTCAGTTCCCTTGCCCGCTTGAACGCTTCATCGCCCCAGTCATACCAGCGGACCAGATCGTTGGAATGAGACCTCAGATATGGCGAACTGCTTTGGCTCATGCGCGGGTTGTCGTCGGCCTTGCCAACAAATTTGGCCTGGGCGATCGATGCATGCACAATCAGGGCAATGACAGCCGCCAAAATTGCAACCGGACGAAAGGCGGGTCTGAAATGCAACATTTGAAGAGTTTTCCTCGATCAATGAAAAAAGCTGCCACCCGAATAGGTAACAGCCTTGTCTGTCTGGAGGAATTCACGATGGCGTGGGGTTTTCTTCCCTAGGGTAAGTCAGGCTGGAGTTGCCATTGCCTGTCTGAATGACACCAGCCGGCGGCTCTTTTCATCCCATAAAGTCAGCGGAATGCATTTCAGGCTTTCCCAGAACGTCAGTCGGCCGATTTCCTTCAACTCCGGATAATCCTTGATCACCTGCGGCAGTTTGTGAAAAGGAACCCGGCTCGAAAGATGGTGCACATGATGAATGCCGATATAGCCGGTCAGCCACATCAACGGCCTTGGCAGATCGTAGAATGAACTGCCGTGCAGGGCAGAATGTTCGTGCTCCCAGGTCTCGGTATGGTCCCACTGCGTGGTATCGAACTGATGCTGCACATAGAACAGCCACACACCGATTGAGGCGCCCAGCGCAACAACAGGTAGCTGGATCAAAATGAACGCTTTGAATCCGATGAAGTAAATGATGGCCCCATACAAAACAGCGATACTGACGTTCGTTGTCATTATGCTGATCCACTGGGCCCGGCCAAGGCTGAGGGCCCAGAGTGGAAAACGATGCCGGATGATAAACAGATAGGCTGGGCCGATGACGAATAGCACAAACGGGTTTCGGTACAACCGGTAGCGCAGTTTGTTAAACCCGCTCAGTGAGTTGTACTCGGCAATGGTCAGCGTTTCAATATCACCGAAGCCGCGCTTGTCCAGATTGCCGGAGCCCGCATGATGCATCGAATGGGCATACCGCCAATACTCATAGGGCGTCATGGTCAAAACGCCCATGCAACGCCCGACCCAGTTATTTACAGTGCGTGACGAGAACATTGCGCGATGGCCGCAATCATGCTGAATGATGAACAGCCGTACCATCAGGCATGCGGCGATCGGCACCAGCAGCAAGGTCAGCCAGTAGCTGACGTTCATGACGGCGTACATGGCAACCCATGTGCCCACAAAGGGAACCAGTGTCAGGATGATTTCCACAACAGCCTGGCGGTCGTCGGCGCTTCTGTAGGGTGCGAGTTTCTGAACCCATGCGCGCTCGGCGGCAGTCAAAACGATGCTCTTTGCAAAATGAAAACCACCCCACGGTATGAATCGATTGTCGTCGTCGTTGGTACTGTATTGCAGTCTCGCGCCAAGAGAGCAATCGCTTTTTGCCCTGTCTACCGGGTTTGTGATCGGAATGTGTCGAGTTGCCGCAACGTCTTATAGAGTTCCTGATTCTCGGAATGCTCCGATTTCGGTGCTGCTGAAACCCAGTTCGGCCAACACCTCGTCCGTGTGTTCGCCAACATGTGGCGGTGGACGCTCCAGACCCGGTGTGCCGTGATCATAGGAAAAGGCAGCCACCGGAAACGCCGGCGGGCCGTTGTCGGCAGGGACAGGGCCTGCCTGCTGCACGACCCGGCGAGACCTGATCTGCTCGTGCGCCAGCGCCTCGTCCAGCGTGCGCACCCTGGCAGCCGGCACCCTTGCATCGTTGAGTACCGCTTCCCATTCGTCTGCACTTCGCGACTTCAGGTGATCTGATATAATACCGGCGTCATCAGCGGCCATTTCGCCCACACGAGCACGCGGTACCTGCAATATGTGCGCTGCCCGTGCAGGTTCTCCGACAATTTCGAACAATCGTGACAGTTGCCGGTTTGTCCACGCGCCGACCATCAACAGGCCGTCTGCGGTTTCAAATGTCCGGTATCCGGCATAGTTGGGGTGATTGTTGCCGTGCGGTTTCGGTGGTTTTCCGGTTGTCAGTGTGTCGGTCACGTTGGCACTCATCAGCATCAAGGCGGCATCCAGCATGGAAACATCAATGTGCTGGCCCTTGCCGGTTTTTTCCCGTTGCAGCAGGGCGGCGGAAATCGCCAGTGCCGCTTGTGCACCGGTGCCATAGTCAACCATGGGAGGTCCGACACGGACCGGTCCAGTTTCGGGCGTTCCGTTTGCGCTCATCAATCCGGAAAAGGCCTGAATAACTACATCATAGGCCGGGTGATTGGCCTTTGGGCCGGTGCGGCCAAACCCGGTCAGTGTGCAGTAGATCAGCTTTGGCTGGATTGCCGAAACGGCACCGTAGCCAAATCCAAGCTCTTCCAGCGCGTCACCGGCGTAATTCTGCACCAGCACATCCGCTGTTTTGATCAGCCGTCGCAGTATATCGCGTCCGGCCTCATCCTTCAGATTGAGAGTGATGGCGCGTTTGCCCGCGTTCTGGGCCTGAAAATAGGTGCCGTATGCGGCGTCGTTCAGAGCCGGCACAACACCTTCCTCGCGGGTCATGTCAGGGTTGTCCGGTGGCTCGATCTTGATCACGTCTGCACCGAGAACACCAAGCTGATAAGTGCAGAACGGCCCGGCCAGCACATGGGTGAGGTCCAGTACCCGGATACCTTCGAACGGTTTCATGATTTGCATTCCATGGTTTTTTGTTCAGCGAATTCCCTGACATTGCGTCACACGCCGCAAACTCACGCAACCGGTTTATCGCACCGGCGCCGTGCCTGCCTGTTTCAGGTTGAGCAGGTTGCCCACCAAAATGAGCGTCGCACCCGTCACGGTGAACATATCAATGCCTTCGGCGTAAATCAGCCAGCCGATGATGGCGGTTGCCGGAACACGAATGAAATCCATTGGCACAACGACAGTGGCATCGGCATACAGCATGGCCCGGGTCATGCAATAATGAGAAAACGTTCCGCAGAACGCCACGGCCAGCACGAAAACCCACAGGTGGGTTGGAACCGGTTGCCAGACGAGGTAAGCCGGAACAGCACCGATAATGGCCTGTATCACCAACATCCAGAACAGGATACGGACCACGCTGTCGGTGCGCGTCAGCGCCTTGATCATGACCACTGACACGGCAAAGCCCACCGACGATGCCAACGCCCATGCCTGGCCGGGATCAATCCTGCCGGCTTCCGGTCGAACGATAATCAATACCCCTACAATTCCGAACACAATTGCCGCGATCTTCCAGGCGTTCATCCGTTCGCCCAGGAAAACAACCGCGAGGATTGCAGTCCATATCGGCATGGTGAACTCGATGGAGATGACCTGGGCCAGCGGTATCAGGCCAAGGGCCACGAACCAGGAATACTGTGCGCCATA
>JABDRA010000301.1 GCA_013041995.1 Anderseniella sp.
ACAGGTACAACAATGCGCCAAGAAAGTGCCTCAACTACAAAACCCCAAACGAGGTCTTCAATCAGATGTTCAACCGTGTTGCACTTCAAACGTGACTCCACCTTCCCGCTTTCGCGGGAATGACGAATCAAAAAGCTGGAAATTCAGGGATCACCCTCCACGTCATCCCCGTGAAAACGGGGATCTAATGCCAGCGCGGACAGAGTACCCGCTGAGAGATGGAGTCCAGCCTCACGAGGCTCATATGTCCCGTCTGCTGCCCCTAACCGACCGCCTCATAATCCGTATCCAGTGACAGCTCACCAAGGGCCCTGACCAGGTTCTGCTCGATCAGGTGCTCGACATGCGCCAGCGTCGACAGCGCTGCGGCTGCGTGAAGCTTTGCATCGATACCGGCATAGACCTTTTTCACCACGCCCATGATGGTCCGCTCACCGGACGCTATGTGCTGCAGCACCGCCTTTTCGCGCATTTGCCTGTGGGTGAGAAACGCCCGGGCAAAGCGCTGCGGGTTCTGTTTGGCCGGGCCATGACTGGACAGGTACAGCCGGTCCTGGTCACGCGCTATCAGGGTGCGCAACGAGGCAAAATAGTCCGCCATGTGCCCGTCGGGCGGCGCGATCACCGATGTCGACCAGGCCATCACGTGATCACCGCAAAACAGCGTCTGCTCGCCGTTCAGTGCGAACGCCATGTGGTTGGAACAATGGCCCGGCGTGAACACGCTTTCCAGCGACCAGCCGCTACCTTCAATAACATCGCCATGCGCCACCTTGATGTCAGGGCTGAATTCATGATCACCGGCAGCATCCAGCGTCACATCGCCCGAGGTTATCGCCTTGGCGGGACGTCCTGACCCGTGCGGACCATAGCCATAGGTCTTCGCGCCGGTTGCCTGCTGCAGCCTGCGGGTGAGCGGTGAGTGATCGCGATGAGTGTGGGTGATAATGATATGGGTGACGGTTTCACCGCGCACCGCGTCCAGCAGGGCTTGAAGCTGGTCTTCGTCTTCCGGACCGGGATCGATGATGGCAACCTTGCCGGTGCCGACAATGTAGGAATTGGTGCCCTTGAAGGTGAACGGGCCGGGATTGTTGCAGGTGACACGGCGCACCTGGTCGCTCAGCCGGGCACAGGCACCGGGTTTCACGTCAAAATCATGATCGAACGACAACTCACTCATGGGAAGTATACTCATTGTTGTGTTGCGGCAGAGCCAAAACGGAAATATACCCATGGACCAGCAATTCATATCCGTCAAACCTGCCAGAAGGGTACCTTCAGACATGACCGCACTTTCCGCTACCTCCCCGACACTTGCCGGCACGCTGCTTGGTGACAATGGCCGGCTGAGCACTGTTCGCATGGTGATGCTGGCAATCGCGGGTTCGCTGCTGCTGTGGGTGTCCGCCAAGATCGCGGTGCCGTTCTGGCCAGTGCCGATGACCATGCAGCCGTTCGCGGTGATGGGCATTGGTGCAGCCTTCGGCTGGCGCCTCGGCATGGCAACCGTCGCGCTCTACCTGCTGGAAGGTGCGCTTGGCCTGCCGGTGTTTTCAGGAACCCCTGAAAAAGGCATCGGCCTTGCCTATATGGCCGGCCCGACCGGCGGCTATCTTGCCGGCTTTGTACTGGCTGCCGGTGTGACCGGGTGGCTGGCAGAACGCGGCTTCGATCGCAATGTGGTGACCATGGTGCTGGCGATGACGGCAGGCACTATCGTGCTCTATACGATGGGCGTTGGCTGGTTGAGCTACCTGATCGGTGTTGAAAAAGCCCTGGTCTTCGGCCTGTATCCGTTCGTGCTCGGTGATGCGGTAAAGATCGTTCTGGCTGCACTGATATTCCCGGCCGCCTGGAAATGGCTGTCGAGCAAGGGCTGACCTGATCATGCCTGAAGCCTTTATCTGCGATTATGTCCGCACACCCATCGGCCGCTTCGGCGGCGCGCTGTCAGGCGTACGCACTGATGACCTGGGCGCTGTGCCGCTCAAGGCCCTGATGCAGCGCAACGGCGCGGTCGACTGGGATGCGATTGACGACGTCATCTATGGCTGCGCCAATCAGGCCGGTGAAGACAATCGCAATGTTGCGCGCATGTCGTTGCTGCTGGCCGGCCTGCCCGACACGGTGCCGGGCGCCACCATCAACCGGCTGTGCGGCTCAGGCATGGACGCCATGCTGACGGTGGCCCGCGCCATCAAGGCAGGCGAGGCTGACATCGGCATTGCCGGCGGCGTTGAATCCATGAGCCGGGCGCCGTTCGTGATGCCGAAAGCCGACACGGCGTTTTCGCGCAAGGCGGAGATGTACGACACCACTATCGGCTGGCGCTTCGTCAACAAGCTGATGAAGCAGCAATACGGCGTCGATTCCATGCCCGAGACGGCGGAGAACGTGGCCGAGGACTACCAGATATCGCGTGAGGACCAGGATGCCTTTGCGATGCGCTCGCAAGCAAAGGCAGGCAGGGCGCAAGGCTCAGGCCGCCTGGCAAAGGAAATCACCCCGGTAACAATTCCACAGCGCCGCGGCGATGACATCGTCGTGGACACGGATGAACACCCGCGCCCGGAAACAACCATCGAGCAATTGACCAATCTGAAAGCGCCATTCCGCGAGGGCGGCTGTGTAACGGCGGGCAATGCGTCCGGCGTCAATGACGGCTCGGCTGCCATGATCATCGCATCGGAGGAAGCCGCAAAGCGCCACGGTCTGACGCCAGTCGCGCGCATTCTCGGTGGTGCTACGGCAGGGGTCGCCCCCCGCATCATGGGCATTGGCCCGGTGCCTGCGACGCAGAAACTGTGTGAACGCCTCGGCATCAAGCCGGCAGACTTTGACGTTGTCGAACTGAACGAGGCGTTTGCCGCGCAAGGCCTTGCAGTGTTGCGTCAACTGGGCCTGCCCGACGACGGCGACTACATAAACCCAAATGGCGGCGCCATAGCCATCGGCCATCCGCTAGGCATGTCCGGCACCCGCATAGCCGGCAGCGCCGCGCTGGAACTGATGGAAACTGGCGGCAAGCTCGCCCTTGCCACCATGTGCATCGGCGTAGGCCAGGGCATCGCCTGCGCTGTCGAGCGGGTTTAAAAGGCTGTTGAAGGTTTCCTCAATGCCGTTGCGGATACGCTGGCTCGTCTCCCATAGCCTTGATACCGCGTTGGGCGCTCGTCAATAGCAGACGTTCGCCCGTTCGCGTTTTGCGCCACCTGCGGCGTAACACCCATAGACCTAGGTTAGTTGACGAAGTTCGTTACGTCACAGGATTTGTCTGCATCACGAGCATGATTCGGTACAGGCGGTTGGCATGGCGTTTTTAGAAAGTGATCGACAATCCGCATGAATTCAGGGTTGTCTTCGGGGTTTACTGGTTTTTCTTTGGTGCTGGACATGGCTAGACGACCTCAAGCAGAATTAGACGTTGAAAAACAAAAACTCATTCAAATCCGACACCAGATACTTGATTCATGGGTATTGTTTGAAGGTGACATCGCCGACCTTTATAATTGCATAGTCCATCCTGGCGCATTCAGCCCCTACACAATTGCGATTTTCCGAACAATCAAAAGCCCAGAAATAAAGTTGCAAGTTTTGGACGCTGTGGTGCGGGCATATGCAGACACACTGTCCGGTGCGGATGAATTGGTTCGTTGTTGGGAACAGCTTTATCGGAAAGCTGATAAATTCAGGAGTTTACGAAATACGCTTGCCCATCAAAAAGTGGCAACGCTAAACACATCGGCTCAAAGTTACGTTCGATCAGTGGACGGTGTCTTGTTGCCTGAACTCGCCAAAATGAAAATTCCTTTTGGCTATTCAGTGTCGGACCTTGACCCATTACGGCTGAGATACAATTACCTCAAATCGCACTTTTGGTCCCTGAAATGGATTATATTGGCACAAACCGAAGGACGAATTTCTCCGAAAGAACTTCCTCTAATATTTCGCGCACTAGATAAACATCTGACGGAGAAATGGAACCAAATCTTTCAGTATCCTCCGCAATAATATTCAACCCTGCCAAAATCATCTGAGCCGTAATCTCGATCTCAGCACCGGTCTGGTTCATTTTTTTAAACCATCGTTTTGTGCAGTAAAGTAGACGATGCCCACTGGAACGGCTTGCTTTTTCTACAAGTAACTAGCAGTTACTCCGCCGCCTCCATATAGTCTTCCAGTGGCGGGCAGGCGCATACCAGGTTGCGGTCTCCATAGACATTGTCGACGCGCGCCACCGGCGGCCAGAACTTGTCGTCGCGTTGTGACGGCAGCGGGAAGTAGGCCTGTTCGCGGGAATAGGGCCGGTCCCAGTCCT
>JABDRA010000306.1 GCA_013041995.1 Anderseniella sp.
ATCGTGAGGCGTTCCACATTTGTTGGCGAAGTTGCGTCCGATCTCAAATTTTTCCTTCGAAATATAAAGGTCTTGCCCCGAGTTTATGATCAGACTGAAGCGCAGGGCGTCGGCGCCGTATTCGTCAATCAGCTCCAGCGGATCGATGACATTGCCTTTCGACTTTGACATCTTCTGGCCGTTCTCATCGCGCACCAGCGCGTGGATATAGACCGTATCGAATGGCACCTGCGGTGACCCGTCCGGCTTTTTCATGAAATGCAGGCCCATCATCATCATCCGGGCGACCCAAAAAAAGATGATGTCAAAGCCGGTGACCAGCGTGCTTGTCGGATAATACCGCTGCAGTTCGTGAGTGTTGTCCGGCCAGCCCAGCGTGGAAAATGGCCACAGGGCAGACGAGAACCAGGTATCAAGCACGTCTTCATCGCGGGTCAGCTTGACGCGATAACCATAATGGGATTCTGCCTGCTCCTCAGCCAGCACTTCGTTCTCGGCAACAAATACCGTGCCGTCTTCGCCATACCAGGCCGGGATCTGATGTCCCCACCACAACTGGCGCGAAATACACCAGGGCTGGATGTTGCGCATCCACTCGAAATAAGTCTTGTCCCATTGTTTCGGCACAAACACCGTATCGCCCTGCTCCACTGCCGCGATGGCAGGCTTGGCCAGTGTTTCAGCATCCACATACCACTGGTCGGTCAGGAACGGCTCGATCGGCACGCCGCCGCGGTCGCCATGAGGCACCATGTGAGTGTGCGGTTCAATCTTCTCCAGCAGGCCGCGCGCCTCAAACATCTCGACGACCTGTTTGCGAACGTCAAACCGGTCTCTGCCGTGCAGCGCGGCTATGGTGGTTTTAAGCTCTTCTGTTTCCGGTACGCCGGCAAGGAAGTCTTCATTACCATCCAGAGAAATGCTTGCATCGACCTCCATGATATTGATCCTGGCAAGGTCATTGCGCTTGCCGACTTCAAAGTCATTGAAGTCATGTGCCGGTGTGATTTTCACCGCACCGGAACCTGCTTCAGGATCGGCATACTCGTCTGCAACGATGGGAATCAGCCGACCGACCAGCGGCAGAACAACATTCCTGCCGATCAGGTCCTTGTAGCGCTCATCATCGGGGTGAACCGCGACACCGCTGTCACCCAGCATGGTTTCAGGCCGTGTGGTGGCAACGGTAATGAAGCGATCCGTCTGTCCCTCGATCGGGTACTTGAAATGCCACAGATTGCCGTTCATCTCGACCTGTTGCACTTCCAGGTCGGAAATCGCGGTAAGCAGTTTCGGATCCCAGTTTACCAGGCGCTTGTCCTTGTAGATCAGGCCTTCCCGGTACAACTGGACAAACACCTTGAGAACAGCCTTGGACAGGCCTTCGTCCATGGTGAAACGTTCACGTGACCAGTCACACGACGCGCCAAGGCGGCGCAACTGACCAATGATCGTGCCCCCGGATTCGGCTTTCCATGTCCACACCTTTTCCAGAAACGCTTCGCGGCCAATGTCGCGGCGGCCCGGTTCCTGGCGTTCCATCATCTGGCGTTCGACAACCATCTGCGTGGCAATGCCGGCATGATCCAGTCCCGGCTGCCACAACACATCCCGGCCTCGCATGCGCTCAAAGCGGCACAGGATGTCCTGAACCGTGTTGTTCAGGGCGTGGCCCATGTGCAGCGAGCCGGTAACGTTCGGCGGCGGAATAACGATACTGAAGGGATCGCCTTCAGGGGTCTGGTTGGCGCGGAAAACGCCGGAGGATTCCCAGGCTTCGTATAGACGGGCTTCAATGTCAGCGGGTGTAAAGTGCTTGTCGAGCATGGAGATACTGGACTCTGTTTTTGGAAAATCTGTCGGGTTGTAGCGCGGTTAAACACTACGCGCTCACGACTTGCAACAGCACCGGCGCAATGAGTAGTACACTCAACGTCTGAGGCCGGTGATCCTGGCAATTTCCTCGCGCACGGCAACTTCAACAATCGGGCTGAGATTGTCAGCCAGCCATTGTTCTATCATCGGCCGGATCATGGCGGTAAATGCTTCCTCACTCGGCATGGCGGCGGCAACCTGGTCCGGCAGGTGCTGGTCGATCCAGATAACAAGTTCCGGTTCAATCACCTGACGGATCATTGCTTCAAGCGGCAAACCCGGTTCATCGGCAGCATCATCAGATGACAAGACGTGTTCATCAGATTCTTCAACGTCGGGTTCGTGCCCGGCGTCCGTGCCCGTTGCAACCTCTACATGGTCCTCAATGGTAATTTGTTTTTGTGAGACAAGCGGAACTGCCATGTCCTGTTCTGTATCGTCGGCGTCAGGCGCGACAACATTGACCAACGGAGTTTCAAGCGACCAATCGCTGTAATCAGGCGTATAGGATGCAGTTCCTGACGAGATGTCACCGGTAATGAATTCATCCACATAAGCCTGTTCTTCAGAGATGCTGGTCCGCAATTCGGTATCGGTATCCGTCTCTGGTTCCGCGTCGGTCACCTCATTTGACAACAGTTGCTGCTGCTGAACGCGCGCACGGGCTTCCTCCTGGCGAACGTCCCCACCAAGCAGGCTGGCCATCGACCGGCTGGTGCCGGATCTGGTTCTTGATTTCAATGATGCGAGACGATTGCGTAAGGACATATAGCTTGGTGAAGTCTCCAAAGAATGACGATAGCGGTACGGGTCGGTAGAAACATAGCCCGGACCGGGCTTTTCGTCACCCTCTGATGCAAGCGGCTCTGCAGTATGGATCGCCGGAGCAGAATCAGCCTGTTTTTCTGCTGCAGGCATAGTCGCTGAGCGCGGTGCTTTGGGAGCACCAATCGGCTTCAAGGGCAATTTGGCCGGCACAGCCATTTGGTTGGCCGGATCAGACTCAATCGCCTCCCGGATGGAAGACAATAGCTGATCGACAGAAGTCCCGTCTGGCGGTTTGCTGCCCTGCTTGCCCATGATCTGCATGCGATTTCTGAATCAATATTGTGAAAGCCGTGACTGATTATTGACTTGAAAGTGTTGTTACACAAGCCCACGCCATGCGAATCACCAACTTGTCGACAGTTTCTGCCACAACTTGCACCATTTTTCGACACAATCATCGCGTCGATACCGGACAACACACACCTGTCTTATTCAGACGTATTGATCCGTGCGCCGAACGCCTTGTCACGAACCTCTTCAAGATTACGGCGCGGATCATAAATGTTTACCGACAGCCTCAGATCAGCAGCCGTCATGTGCCCGATCGCCGCGACAAGCTGGTAACCGGCAACAATCCGGTCCCGCAGTGAAGTCGCCAGTGCTACCTGTGTTTCCACAAGTTCATTTTCTGCATCCAGCACATCCAGTGTTGTTCTGGTGCCGACCTGAGCTTCCTGCGTGACACCGTCAAGGGCGATCTTATTG
>JABDRA010000030.1 GCA_013041995.1 Anderseniella sp.
GTCAAAATGCTTCCAGATATGCAGCTTCGCGCGCGTTCTAGCAGTGTTCGAGCAGGTATGGAAGAAGGCGTGATGACACCACTGAAAAACCTGATAACCTGTTGGCTCAAACAACCAACCTATCAGGCACAGCCAATCCAAAATGACCACACTCCACACAGTTCCCGCGCGGCGCGGCAAGGCGGCTTTTGTCAACAAGGGCCAGTCGATCAAGATCATCAATACTCACGGCACACAGGTCGTCGACTTCTGGGCGTTTGTGGCTGGTCACCTGACCGAATTCACCGGCATGGAACAGTGCCGTGCGACCTGGAAGCATCTGTATCCGCAAACCGGTGATGCGCTGTATTCAAACCGCCGCCGGGCGCTGATGACGCTGACCGAGGACACATCGCCGGGCCGCCATGACACGCTGATGGCCCCGTGTGACAATGAACGCTATGGGCTTTTGGGCTGCACCGAGTATCACGACAACTGCAAGGACAACATGCACGCCGCTCTTGCCGAGCTCGGTTTTACGGTTCCGTTTACACCGGCGTCCATCAACCTGTTCATGAATATACCCTGGCAACAGGACGGCTCGTTGTCGTTCGACCCTGCCCTGTCCAAACCCGGCGACTACTTGACCCTGCGCGCCGAGATTGATGTGATCGCGGTGATGTCATGCTGTCCGCAGGATATACTCGACATCAATTCGCAGACCACAACCGAAGCGCATTTCGAGATTCTGGACTAATTTCAACGGACGCTAATCATGGCTTCATCCGCCCACGCCGAACACCTTTACCAGACCACGATCAAGCTTTTCGGCTCGGAGCCGGAACCGCCGTTCGAGGACGAACGCCGGTTGCTGGCGGACTGGGGCCGCAAATGGGGTGTCGACAATGATGTGGGCAAGATCCGCTCCATCCTGATGCACCGCCCCGGCCCCGAACTGGGAATGGTGGATCCGGCGAAGAAGCTTGAAGAAACCGGTACCTTCGGCGACTTGGAAGAAGGCTGGTACTGGCAGTCGGACGAAATACCGCCAGCAGACGACATGCGCGCGCAGCATGACGGGCTGGTGGATGCTTTACGCGCCGAAGGTATCGAGGTGCATTTTCTCGACGGCGGTACGGGCCGGTTGTTGAAGGCTTGCTACACGCGCGACCCGGTCATCATGGTCAAGGGCGGCGCAATCGTCTGCCGCATGGCACCACCGATCCGCCAGGGCGAGGAAATGGTGGTTACCAGAACGCTGGCCAATCTCGGCATCCCGATCCTGCGCACCATTCATTCCAACGGCATGCTGGAAGGCGGCAGCTTTGCATGGCTCAACCCGCAAACCGCCGTGGTTGGCCGGTCTATCCGGGTCAATGACGAGGCCATCAGCCAGCTTGATGACGTGCTGAAGCGGCAAGGCGTGGAGCTGATTGTCGTCGATCTGTGCGGCTACCTGATCCACATCGACGGCGCCTTCGTGATGGTTGATCATGACCTGGCGCTGGTTGATCCGACACAACTGCCGTTCTGGTTTCTGGAGCGCCTGAAAGGGCTGCAAATAAGGACCATCGAGATCACACCGGCCGACAATGGCTGGATCATCAACGGGCTTGCCGTGGCGCCCGGGCGCTACATTATGGGTGACGGCGCCAGCAACCGGACACTGGACGCGATACACCAGGCTGGTGTCGAGATTATCCCGGTCCGGTATGACAAGATGCAGTTGAACGGGGGCGGCATTCACTGTTCGACCACGCCACTGGAACGTGACAACGCATAAACAAAGCCGTACACCGTTAAAACAACCGCAATACTTTATCTTGTAGTCTTTTCAACATGAAAGACACAACGACATCGCCGGCCAGCAATAGCATGGAGACGGTAGAACGCCGTATTGTGGCCCTTGACGGATTCAGGGGATTGGGGACGGTCGTCGTTGTCATTTCACATTTCTATGGCGAGGTTCAACACGGTATCCCGGCGCTGATGCTGGGGTGGATTGCAGTGGACGCGTTTTTCGTTCTCAGCGGTTACCTGATCGGCAGACTGATACTGGATAAATCCAAGCACAAGAACTTCTTCCGGGTGTTCTACATCCGCCGTATCTGCCGGACGTTTCCGATCTATTTCTTCTGCATCATCGCGGTGTTTTACATCAATGGAGTGTTTCACCCGGAAACAACCTACACGGAAGAAGCCAACTTTCCGCTCTGGTCATATATGGCGTTTTTGCAAAACTTCTGGATGGTATCATACGATACTATCGGTCAGCACTGGCTGGCACCGACCTGGACGCTGGCGGTGGAAGAGCAATTCTATCTGATTGCGCCTGCGATGATTGTTTTCACGCCGAGACGCTTTCTGATGCCGGTCCTGGTAAGCCTGGTTGCCCTTGCCGTCGTATCCCGGATCTATTTCCTGACCACTTCCGAAACATCCAGTCTTGCGGCACAAGTCATGCTGATTTCCAACGGCGATGTCCTGGTCGCGGGTATCATCGCGGCCGTCGCACTGAAAACCTGGAAACTGGATTGGGCCCGGTACGACCAGTTCCTGCGCGTGGCACCGGTGGTGCTTCTGACTGCCACGATGGCACTTGCCATGGTTACAGGATCGTCAAGTCCGTTGTTTCAGACCCTGGCTCAGACAATGGTGTCTGCAGCGTTTGCCCTGATGATCATGTCACTGGTGCGTGGCAGCCCGGAAGCTGCACGCTATGAAAACAAGGTATGGTGTTTCTTCGGCAACATCTCCTACGCTGTTTATCTTACGCATCTGGCCACTCTGGGCATCTTGCATAATGTGATACTTGGCACGGCACCGGATATCGCCACTCCCGCGCAAATTGCGGTCACCACCCTGGCATTGCCGGTTACCGTCCTGACCAGTTGGATACTGACGAAAGTCGTTGAAGAACCGATTACAAGTTATGGCCGCAGTTTCAAGTGGAGCAAGGAAACCGTCGAGCGCCAGACGCAAGCCCGGCCTGCCGCACAGGCTTCCGCAAACTCGTAAATCCTGACTAACGTCAAGCTGCCCGAACAACCCGCATGACGAGGAAAACACTCATTTGGATGATCTGTTCGTCGGTGCTAAGAATAGTCACAGACAGCTATAACAGGACACAGGGCCATGAGCGGATTTTTCTCGAAACTGTTCGGCGGCGGCGGCGAAAAATCCGCTCCTGCCTTTGAAACAGAAACCTACAAAGGGTATGTGATCGAACCCAGGCCGAAAGGCACCAGCGGCACCTACAATATCGCCGGCAGCATTCGCAAGGACGGCGACCCGGACGGACCATCTCATGACTTCATCCGGGCAGACACGTTCACCTCAACCGAAGAGGCCGCGCGTTTTTCCATCATCAAGGCAAAGCAGATCATCGACCAGCAGGGCGACCGCCTGCTGAAATAGCACGCAGATCAAATTCCAGAGGTATTATCCGCTCCACTTGGTGCGCATGGTCAC
>JABDRA010000324.1 GCA_013041995.1 Anderseniella sp.
GTCAACCAGTCTTACGAACCGGTTCGCCGGACATTTACTCGCCTGTTGTCACTCAACGTGCTGGAAGTTGATCTTGAAACCGGTGATGGCAAGTCTGCTGCAGCGACAAAAGGCCTGAACCTGTCGCGCATGAAGGCCCTGTTCGATAATCTGCACAGATCCATCGGCACCTCACTGGCCGACAATACCGGCGGAGCAAGCGGGCAGGGGGCGTTGAATGCGTTTGGCGTCGGCATTTCCCCCATTCTGTTTCAGGCAATTGACAATGAAAGACAGCTGTCAGCCACCATGCATCGCCGGATTGCAAGTCTGCGAAAACGCCTCATTGCCATCGCAATTGCCCTGGTCAGCGCAACAGTGTTGCTGTCGCTGGCGATCTACTTTCGCTTTGGACGGCCACTGCTTGGACGCATTGCCGAAACGGTCCAGGGCGCCGAGGCAATTGCCGGGGGAAAACTGACCACGCGGCTCAATCCAACCGGACACGACGAACTGACCGACCTGATGCGCCGGTTCAACACGATGGCCGGCTCTCTTGCCGCACGTGAAGACGTGCTGAAGACGGCGCAGCGGGATTTGCAGGAAACAGTTGACCGCCAAACTGCCGATCTCCGCCAGGCCAATGAAAAACTGGAAAAGATCGACATCAACCGGCGGCGTTTCTTTTCAGACATCAGTCACGAACTGCGTACCCCTTTGACAGTTGTCCAGGGTGAAGCCGAGTACAATCTCAATGCCAAGGCCCGTCCCGGAGTTGCCGACATGCGGCAGTCTTTTGAGACCATACTCGGCCGGGTGCAGGAATTACGCCGCCGGGTCGACGATATGCTCAGAGTGGCACGGTCTGAAAGCGGGCGGCTTGATCTGTCGTCGAAGCGCATTGACCTGAACAGGGTGGTCGCTGATGCGGTGGGCGATGAAACCAGACCGGCCGAACGCCGGGGCGTCGAGCTGAAGCTTGAAGTGGCGCTCGGAGAGTTGGTCGTACTGGGAGACTATGACTGGCTGCGCCAGGTGCTGGGTGGACTGATCGTGAATGCGGTAAAAAATTCACCCGAAAAAACCGTGATACGGATCACCGTTTCGCAGCAACTCCAAAATGCCGTGGTTGCGGTTGAAGACCAGGGACGCGGCATCGACCCAGCCAGCCTGCCGCATGTGTTTGAGCGGTTCGCCCGCGCAGGCGGTGATAACAACCTGCAGAACGAGGCGGAAAGCGATGGTTTTGGCATCGGCCTCAATCTGGCCAAATGGGTGATCGAGGGACACTCGGGCACCATCTCACTTGGCAACAATGTGGATGGACCCGGTGTTACCGTCCATGTCACGCTGCCACTCATGAGCGGATCAACTGACCAGGGTAAAACGACGTGAAGGTTCTCATCGTGGAAGATGACCCGGATATTGCCTCTCTGCTGCAGCGGAATTTCAAGGCTGAAGGCGTAGCAACAATGCATGCGGCCAGTGGCGAGACTGCACTGGAAAACGTGCGTCACACCCATTTTGATGTCATTGTTCTGGATGTCATGCTGCCGGGGTGTTCCGGACTGGATGTGTGCCGAAACCTCAGAAACCAGGATCATGCGGCTACCATCATCATGCTGTCGGCCCGCGATGCGGTGAATGACCGGGTCGATGGATTGTCGGCCGGTGCGGATGACTATGTTGTAAAGCCGTTCGCGTTTGAAGAACTGCTGGCCCGTATCACTGCACAACAACGCCGGCGATCAGAAGATGCACCAGACAATGACGGCGATGTGGTGAGCCATGGTCGCCTCGCTTATGATCGGGCAATCAGGGAAGTGAGATTTGAAGACAATCGCGCTGAGCTGACAGAGCGCGAGGCTGACCTGCTTATGTATCTGATGCGCAACGAAGGGCAGCCTTTGTCAAGGGAAGTGATATTTGACGCGCTTTGGCAAGCCCAGGGCGGCGTGGCAATTAACGTGGTCGATGTCTATATCGGCTACCTGCGCCGCAAGCTTGGCACGCTGGGTGCCGATGCACGCGCCTGTGTTCGCACGGTTCGCGGAAAAGGGTTCATGTTTACCCGGCCGTGAGCTGCCGGAACACGTCAGTCCGGCACTACTTTGTTTCTGTCGCTGAGCGCTTGCCGAATGCGTCGGGGTTGCACCTGACGGTGCGCACCTGCCAGATCAGCGGCGAGGCATCGATTCCGTTGTCAAACAGCCACTGGGCTTGAATTCGATAGGCCTGGCGTTCACGCTGCAGCCATTCCACGCAGTTCCTGGAATTGCCGCCTCGGGCTTCGCGCTGCACATGATGCACCAGTTCGTGCAGCAAAATGCCCTTGGCCACGATGTTGCGCTGCGGATCAACACGATTGTCAATGTAGATAACGCCGTCCGGGCCGTACCAGGCCAACACCCTGCATGGCTTGCCGCATACCCTGCGCTGCAGGTCTGCCGGGTCCAGCTGCCGGATAACGGGATCCGACACCACCATTGCAGGGCTGTTCATCGACATGCCGATGACGGTGATCAGCTCGGCTACAATACGGGCGATTGACGACATGAATTCCGATCCGGTTGCCTTTGTGCAGATTACGTAAAAGCCAACTCACCAGATGACAGAATTCGGCATTTGACTACGAACTGATGCCTTGATGCGGTCAGACAACTGTGCTGGTCTGCTACGTGTGTTCAGCCATGATGCCCCGGAAAGATACTACAAGATGAAAACAAAAATAATCGCAAGAGTTCTATCAGTTTTCACGATTCTGTTTGGGGTGACGTTTGTAAATTCTGCCTTTGCCGGTGGACCGGAAACTGTCTCTTCGTTGTTGTTTGACAAACCTTATCTGATCTCGGTTAAACCTGACACCACGCTGGTCTATGATTTCAAACGTATCAGCAGTGATGAGAAAAAATATGGCCAGGACCTGAGTGACACCATCAGGCTCGATGTTCTGAAAGACGAAAAGGACAGCAGCAAGCGTACTGCCCATCTGCACATCTACAGCGGGCCGCGGGCACGTAATATCGGTCCCATACCGCAAACAACCGGCAACCCGGCGATCATGATTCTGCTTGAGCAGGATACTTATGACTTCAAGCGTCATCTTGGCGGCATTCCGGCCTATTTCCGCAACAAGATCCGCAAGGCGATGCGCGACGACGCTGTCATTGAACAAACCCGGATCCAGTATGATGGACGCGAGGTTCCAGGCCACAAGATCACGCTGGTGCCTTTCAAGGGCGATCCGAATATGCAGCGCGTACCGGAATATCAAGACACGATCTATGAGTTTATTGTGTCTGATGAAGTGCCCGGCGGCATTGTCAGCATTTCCAGCACCATTCCCGGCTCTCAGTCAGGCAGCAGTGCGCTGAGAAAACAATACATGTCATTCAATTCGCAGGTGGCAAAATGACCAGAAGGCTTTCTGCAACTGCCGGTTGGTTGGCCGGCGTTACGGGTTTTTCGATGCTGCTGGCCATCGGCCAGGCAAGCGGGCAGGACAAAGGTTTTATCAATGACTATCCGACGTCTGCCCGGGCTGATTATGTATTCGGCTGCATGGCGGTCAACGGTCAGACACGAGATGCACTGGACAGATGTTCCTGCTCCATCGACCTGATTGCCTCGATCCTCACCTACGATGAATATGTCGGCGCTGAAACCGTGCTCATGGTTGCGCAGAAAGGCGGCGAGAACACCTCGATCTTCCGCACATCGCCACTTATGCGAAAAAAGGTTGACGCCTTGCGCCGGGCGCAGGCGGAAGCAGAGGTCAGATGCTTCTGATCAGGAGCCCTGCGCCGGCCAGGAATTCTTGAACACCTGGCCGTCGGTGTCTGACGCGTTGACCAGAAAATCACCACTGCCTGCTGCCTTGTAGAAGAACCTGATGTTCGGATCTTCACTCAGCGAGATACCGCCTTCAACTTTCAGAACCAGATCGTCGCCGCGTTTCACTTCGATGGAATCCACAAAATGCGCCGGTATGTGCAACATGGTGACCTGATCCATCTGCAATCCGGAATTGTTGGGATGACGGATCATGATCTGGGCTTCACGAGTGCCATTTGACTGCTCAAGAACTCTGGATTCTCCGGCCTTGAAAACCCGCAGTTTCATTTTGCCCATCAGGGCACGCGCGGCTTCGGCGTCCTTTGAAGCCGGTGCAGAACAGCCGCCGGATGCTTTTACGAATTTCTTGATCATGAACTGCTTGCCATCTTCCGTTTCGCCGATGGCGCGCACCCAGGAATAGCTGTTGACGCGGAAGCGGGACGAGAATGAAGCCGACGCGGCGGCCGGACCAAAAATGAACTCCGCAGCCATGGGTGCAGGATTTTCATCAATGACAATTGTGACTTTCCGGATGCCACTGTCCGGTTGCACCTTGAGGACAATCGGAACAATTGCAGCATCTTCTGCCCGGTAGGGCGCGTCCATGCTCATGACGTCCTCGCCGTTCAGGAATGCGGTATTCTTGAAAATATCACCCTGGATTGATTGCCAAGTAGTCTCCGGCGGCGTGTTGCCTGCAAATGTGGGAACCGGCAGCACCAGAGCCGCACAAACAGCGGTGATAATGGCAATCTTTCGCATCAAGCATTTTCCTTTGCGGTAGGCCGTGCTTTTCTGTTTTCCTAGCGGCAGATATCAATTTTTGTATACACTATTCCCGCAGAACCGCCAAACCCGGTCGCGCTAATGTGATCGCTTCGGGGATACTCCTTAAACGTTGCCGGGTTGGAAAAATTTTGCATTGGCATCCCTGAAATTCTGCAAGTCAACCGGGTTGGAGCGTTGCTGCCGGCTCAGCGAAACAATGAGTTCACCGGTAATCCGTGCCGGACCCGGGCTCAGAAAAACCAATCTGTCAGCCAGCGACAGGGCTTCCCGCCAGTCGTGGGTGACAAACAGGACACTGGCGGGATTACCGGCCAGCATGGTCTCTAGCAGGTTGCGCAATCGGGCCGCGAGTGTCTCGTCAAGAGACACAAACGGTTCATCCATCAACAGCAATTGCGGGCGAAGCACGAAGGCGCGCGCCAGCGAGGCGCGACGCTGCATGCCCATGGACAATTGCAGCGGATAGATGTCTTCCGAGCCTGCCAGCCCGACGGCTTCGAGCACTGATGCAATGGTGTCTGCGTGAGCTTGCGGATCTGAAAACACCAGTTCGATGTTCTGGCGAACGGTGCGCCATGGCAAAAGTGTCGGCGACTGGAAAACATAGGCCATTTTGTCTTTAAGACCGGCGGCGTATTCCACAGTCCCGGTATAGTCGTCATCCAGCCCGGCGGCGATTTGCAGCATGGTGGTCTTGCCGCATCCGGACGGACCCAACACCGCAACAAACTCGTTTGGAGCAATCTCGATTTCGATGTTTTCGATGGCGTTCAATTCGCCGTCTGCCCTGGCAAAGGGCTTGTGCCGGATGGCGATCTTCAATGCCGTCATGCGCGCCACCGGACCACGGACTGTTGCCAGGGTTGCAGGATGAAGGTCTCGATAAGCTGCACGACCACGATGAACGAAATTGCGTACGCCAGAATGGCGGCGACATCGAACAGCTGAAAATACAGATGGATCTGAAAACCGACACCATTGCTGCGGCCAAGCAGTTCCACCACAAGTACGATTTTCCAGACCAGTGCGAGGCCGGACCGTGCAGCAGCAGCAAAATACGGCGCCAGTTGCGGCGCCAGGACATGCCGCAGAGTTTTCATGCGACTGAATCTGTAAGCCTTGGCCAGTTGATCATAGGCCGGGTCCAGCGCCTTTGTGCCCTCGCGCAGCGTAACAGCCACATTGGGAATCTTGTTGATCGCAACTGCAAGAACGGTCGCAACTTCGGTCAGCCCGAACCAGATGAAGCAAAGCACGATCGTTACAAGAGCGGGAAGGTTGAGGAAGAACATCAGCCAGCCGTCGAAAAACCGGTCGGCCCAGGCCCGCTTGCCCATGGCAATGCCTATGGCAGAGCCAATGACCATGGCGGCCAGAAAGCTGGCTGCGACACGCATCAGCGTCATGGCCACATGAAACAGCAATTCACCGCTTGCCAGTTCAATCGCCAATACGGAAAACACCTCCTGCGGTGACGGCAGGTATCGGCTTTGAACCACAAGTGCTGAGCCCCACCAGACCACAAGCAGGCTGATGATGGATGCCATCATCCATGCAACGCGACCGAGTGTGTTGAGTGGTTGGGACGCCATTACTGTGATGATTGCGCTTTGAACACGTCAGGGTCAAATGATACGCTGCGCCCGACCACTTTGGTCCCACCGGTTTGCAACAGCAGGTCAAACAGGGCTTTTGAACTGCCGGTGTCCGCAGGCGTCCAGCCCTGCAATCGGCCCGCCCTGTAACGTTGCCTCAGTGTTTCAAATTCCGCATCTGATCTTACGCCCATGCGAGGTCTTATGCGGTCCCACTCTGCATCACTTTCCAGCAGCAGTTGCGAGGCAGCATCTACGGACCGCATGAACCCCGCGAAAGCGAGTTGTTGTGGTGGTGACGATGGCTTGCGAAACAGAAACCCAATCAGGGGCGGCGGGTTTTTTATGCCCAGTCCGTGCATGAACTCGTCGACACCGAACAGTTGCTGAAAACCCGCTGCTTCCAGTTTTGCCGCAAAGTGCCAATAGATCAGAACCGCATCGAGATCACCATTGCGCATCTGTTCGGCCAGCAGGGGAGGCGCGGCGAAGACCGGCTGGGCAATGTCCGCGACATCTCCGATCTTCTGTTTCCTGCTCCACGCCCGCAACAACAGCCAGCTCTTGTCCAGTGGCCCGCCGGCGACGCCCACCTTACGCCCCTTGAGGTCGGCAAGAGATGAAATCGGACCGTTCTTTTTCACGATCAACGCACCAAGTGTTCGGGAGTAGGGATGAAACACCAGTTTCTCGCCTGCGCTTCGCTCCCTGAGCGCCCAGAACCAGTCGGCAACAATTGTGTCCACCTCGCCGGCCAGAAGCGCTACGGATGTGGCGTCACGGCGTGCCAGTTCAAGCTGCTCGAGGCGATACCCTTCACGCTGATCCAGCTTGTTGTGCTGCACCACATCCAGCAGCCAGTTCACCGTACCGAATTTCAAAACACCGGCCTTGATGACCGGCTCAGCACGGCTGGGCTGTGGTCCTGCGATCGCTGCCAGTGAGACGATCATCACAATCAGTGCGGTCACAAGGCGTGCCGCCGCCCTTGAATGCCACCCGTGGTTGCTGCCTGACTGGACTGGCACTATTCGACCCTTTCGACTGATTGGCGTGCCAGTTGTATTACACGTAATTCATACTCTCCTCAATGGATTGACAGATTTGTCCGGCATCCGCCATAGTTCTTCTTAAGTTCAGGAAGCTGTAATTAAATAAGAAAATAATAAGTATTGGATTTGTTCTTGTCTGTGAAACGCTCTGGAAAACTGATCATGCTGGCCTGCCTCATGGCCTGCACCCACCTGACTGCCGCGGCAGTGGCGGCTGACAAGATCAGCATTGGATATTTGCAGGCTGTTGAAAAGGGGCGATTGACCATCTCGGTGCTGGATCAACCGCCAAAAAACCTGGGGCTGGCCGGCGCGGAAGTGGGCATCAATGACAACAACACCACCGGCCGCTTTGTGGGACAGGAATTCTCGCTGGATGATGTGAAGCTGTCACCGGATGAAAACATGATCCCGGCACTGGATAAACTGTACGAGCAGGGTGTCCGATTTTTCGTACTGGACGTTTCCGCAGACAACGTCCTGAAAGCGGCGGATCATTTCAAGACCGGGGACGTGGTGATTTTCAATGCAGGCGCTCGGGACAACACGCTTCGCAATGAGGATTGCCGGAGCAATGTCATTCACACGGCACCCAGCCGGGCCATTCTTGCCGACGGTCTTGCGCAATATCTGATCTGGAAGAAATGGCGTGACTGGTTCCTGGTGTTTGGATCAAACCCGGCCGACCAGGCGTGGGCTGGCTCATTGCGCCGCGCTGCGACCCGGTATGGCGCCAGAATTGTTAGTGAAAAAGAGTATGTCGATACCGGCGGCGCCCGCCAGACGGATTCCGGTCACGCCCAGGTTCAAAAGCAGATGCCGGTGTTTTCGCAGGATGCAGAAGACCATGACGTGGTTGTGGTTGCGGATGAAAGCGAAGTGTTCGGAACCTATCTGCCGTATCGCACCTGGTTGCCGCGCCCGGTCACAGGCTCCGCCGGGCTACAGCCAGTGAGTTGGCACCCGGCCTTTGAAGGTTGGGGGGCAGCTCAAATACAAAACCGGTTTGCCAAACATGCGGGGCGGCGAATGCAGGGTATCGATATGCAGGCCTGGACCGCCATACGGATAGTCGGTGAGGCCGCCACACGCACCAAGTCTGCTGATCCTGCCAAGATCGACGCCTACATCAAGGATCCGGGCTTTTCCATTGCGGCGTTCAAGGGTCAGAAAATCACCCTGCGCGACTGGAACCTGCAACTGCGCCAGCCGGTATTGCTGGCAGATGGCAGAAACGTGGTGTCTGTCTCGCCGCAAGCCGGATTTCTGCATCAGTTCTCCGAGCTTGATACGTTGGGCTATGACAGGCCGGAAACCAACTGCAAGCTCAACAAGTGACATTGGATCGAGGTATCAATATGAAAAAAACCGTTCTCAGACTGATGACCTCAAGCTGCCTGCTCTGCCTGGCTGCTCTGCCTGCCGCAGCGTTCACCGCTTATGTGTCGAACGAGAAGGGTAATTCGATCAGCGTTATCGATACTGACACAAAGGAAGTGGTCAAGACCATCAAGACCGGCAACCGGCCGCGCGGCATCACCATTTCACATGACGGCAAGTTCATCTACGTGTGTGTCAGTGATGACGATACTATCGAGGTTATCGATGCGAAGACCCACCAGATAGTCGGCACGCTGCCTTCAGGGCCAGATCCGGAACTGTTTGTTCTGTCACCTGATGGCAAGAGGCTTTATGTGGCCAACGAAGATGACAACCTGGTCACGGTCATCAATCTTGAGGACAATTCGGTCGTCAATGAAATTCCTGTGGGTGTTGAGCCTGAAGGCATGGGCGTCTCGCCGGACGGCAAGTCCGTGGTCAATACCTCGGAGA
>JABDRA010000334.1 GCA_013041995.1 Anderseniella sp.
GTGCAACGCGCCAAGGTGATGTCGGCCAGAAGCCTGATGCAGAAACCGGGCAGGGTCAAGTGTGCAGGTACGGTTGCACCGGATGCGAAGATATCAAGTTTTTCAGCGGAAATTGTCTCAGCCGGAAAACCGTTTTCGGTTGTTAACGGTTCAGGCAAACCCATTGGTGAAGTCCACCCGCAGGCGGTCATAGACCTGCTGGCCGGGATAGACCGGAGCACAGCCAGCCCGTGAGCACCGTTGCCGAAAATATTCATCGCGGAGACAGCCGGGGTATCGGCGGGTGGCCTCTGATCTGGGTTGGGGCGCTGGCCCTGGTGCTGATGCTGCACTATGGCCGGGAACTTTTTCCGGCTGCCGTCGAATATCCTGCCGGGAGCGTCATCCCGTTTGCAGAGTGGATCAGCGCCGTCATGAGGTGGCTGAGGGAGAACCTGACCTGGTTCACCCGGTCGATCACAGCCATTTTGAACGTGCCGCTGAGTTTCGCGCTGGATCTGCTGGCGAAGGGCTTCAAATTTGGTCACGGTGCGGAAAGCTGGACATTGCCTCGGCTGTCATGGGTCGGGGTGGTGATCGTGGCGTTTCTGGCCGGCCGGGCCGCCGGCGGGTTCAAGCTGGGCCTGTTGACCGGTGGTTGTTTTCTGTACGTTGCGCTGTTTGGGCAATGGACCAGTTCAATGCTCACGCTTGGCCTGATCGCCATTGCGGTTCCGTTTTGTATCGTGACCGGTCTGTTCGTCGGCATCTGGGCCTGGCGCAAGCCCTGGGCGGAACGCTTCATGGTGTCACCGGCACTCGATCTGATGCAGACCATGCCGACCTTCGCCTACCTGATCCCCATGCTCTTGCTGTTTGGCAACTCGCCGGTGTCGGCGATGATGGCAACCGCTATCTTCGCCACGCCACCCATGGTGCGGGCGACCATGCTGGGACTGTCGCGCATACCGTCGGAAATTTCCGATTTCAGCGAGATGGCCGGATGCACCACACGTCAGAAACTGTGGCGCGTTCAACTGCCTTCGGCGCGCCCAACGCTCATGATCGGGGTCAACCAGGTGATCATGCTGGCGCTCAACATGGTGATCATCTCCTCGATGATTGGAGCAGGGGGCCTGGGCTATGACGTGCTGTTGGCCCTGCGCGCTCTCAAGGTCGGCAATGCCATGGAGGCAGGTCTGGCCATTGTCGCCATCGCCATTGCGCTCGACCGCGTGAGCCAGGCCATGGCGGCCAAACAGGCGCGCGGTCATGTGCACCAGGATGAAGATGTCCGAACCTTCTACCAGCGCTATCCGAACCTGATCCTTGCAATTGCGGCGCTGCTGGTGACCACGGTCTTGTCGCTGGCAATTCCGGCGTTTGCCAAAGTACCCGCCGAGATCACCATTTCGACCGCACGCGCCTGGAAAGACGCCGTGACGTGGATAACGATAAACTGGTTTGATGTCATCGAAGCTTTCCGCGTCACGCTCATTCTCTACGTGCTGAACCCGCTGCGCGCCTTCTGCGAGGGCTTCCCGTGGCTCGGCGCGGTGTTCCTGCTGGGACTGGCGGGCTTCCAGCTTGGCGGCTGGCGGCTTGCAGCAACAGTTGCGGCGTTGACAACATTCTGCGCCGCCACAGGGTTGTGGGAAAAGACAATGGCCACCGTATACCTGTGTGGCATCTCAGCCTTTGTCGCCTGTCTGATCGGAATTCCGCTGGGGTTGATGGCGTCGCGCAGTGACCGGTTTGAACGCTTCCTGACGCCGATCATCGACACGTTGCAGACCATGCCGTCGTTCTGTTTCATCATTCCGGTGGTGATGTTGTTCCGCATCGGTGATGTGACGGCGATGATTGCAACGGTGGCCTTCGCAGTCGTACCCGCCATCCGCTACACCAATCACGGCATTCGCCAGGTGCCTGCCTCACTGATTGAAGCGGCCAAGGTGTCGGGATGCACCAGAACGCAAACTTTCTTCAGGGTGCAGTTGCCGGTTGCCTTGCCGGAAATCATGCTGGGCATCAATCAGACCATCCTGATGGCGCTGGCCATGATCATCATCTGCGCCATGATCGGCACCCGTGATCTCGGACAGGAGGTGTTCATTGCGCTGTCCAAGGCGGATGCCGGGCGCGGTATTGTCGCCGGATTGGCGATTGCCTTCATCGGCATTACCGCCGACCGCCTGTTCAATGCCTGGAGCGCGCGTACCCGCGCCAGACTTGGTTGATCCGATGACACAGTCCAGTTCACAGGAAGCCCGGATACAGTCATTGCCCATATGGCAGGGGAGCGTTGACATTTCCCCCCTGCATGGCGGTTTGAGCAATGAGAGTTTCGTGGTGTCGGATGCGGGCCAGCGCTACGTGGTCCGCTTCGGCCAGGATTTTCCGTTTCATCATGTCTACCGCGACCGTGAAGTCATGGCCACGCGGGCCGCTCATGCGGCCGGTTTCGCGCCGGAACTGGTGCATTCAGAACCGGGCGTTATGGTGTCACGGTTTATCGACGGCAAGACTTATGACGAGGCAGACGTTCAGGACAATGACGAGGAGATCGCCCGCCTGCTGCGCCGGTTTCACGAGACCATGGCACCGCATGTAAGCGGGGCGGGGTTCATATTCTGGGTGTTCCATGTCATCCGCGATTACGCCAAGACGCTGGCAGCGGGAAACAGCCGGATGAGTGACAAGCTGCCCCGGTATCTGGAGCTTGCCGAAGCGCTGGAAAAGGTGCAGGCGCCGATGCCGATTGTGTACGGGCACCATGATCTGCTGCCCGCCAACTTCATCCATGACGGGTCGCGCCTGTGGCTGATAGATTTCGAGTATGCCGGCTTCGGTACAGCCATGTTTGATCTTGCCGGCGTTACCTCGAATGCTGGCTTTGACCACGACCAGACGGAAGAGTTCCTGACCCGCTATGTGGGCCGGATACCGGATGCGGCACTCTTGCAGAGCCACGCCGCTATGCAGTGTGCATCGCTGCTGCGTGAAGCCATGTGGAGCATGGTGTCGGAACTTCACCTGAATGCACCGGGCGTCGATTATGTTGCCTACACAACCGAAAATCTTGAAAGACTGGGGCGCAGCCTTGTTGCCTATCAGACAGCTTATGGGAAGGTCTGATCATAAATGCCGGTTCCGACACATGCGCAGATCGTGGTCATCGGAGGCGGGATTATCGGCTGTTCGACCGCCTATCATCTCGCCCGTGACCACAAGGCCGACGTGGTACTGCTTGAACAGGGCCAGCTGACGTCAGGCTCTACGTGGCATGCTGCCGGTCTGGTCGGCCAGTTGCGGTCTTCAGCCTCGATCACCCAGGTCCTGAAATACTCGGTCGACCTTTATAAAAATCTCAGGGAAGAAACCGGACTGGAAACCGGCTGGAAGATGACTGGATGCCTGCGGCTTGCCTGCAATGAAGACCGCTGGACAGAGTATAAGCGCCTTGCCACCACCGCCGGCAGTTTCGGCATGGAGATGCATCTGGTCTCGCCCGAAGAAGTGAAGAAGATGTGGCCGTTGATGCAGGTCGATGACCTGGTTGGCGCAAGCTGGTTGCCGACCGACGGTCAGGCCAGCCCGTCCGACATCACCCAGTCGCTGGCCAAGGGCGCGCGCATGCATGGCGCAAACCTTATAGAGGGCGTGCGGGTTACCGGGTTTCAGATGGACGGTGACCGTATTACCGCCGTTGAGACAACCGACGGCACCATCCAGTGTGAGAAGGTTGTCAACTGCGGTGGCCAGTGGGCCCGGCAGATCGGTGCCATGGCAGGCATTAATGTGCCGCTGCAGCCGGTAAAGCATCAGTACATCATCACCGAAAAGATCGACGGTCTGGCAACCGATGCCGCCACAATTCGTGATCCCGATCGCTTCACTTATTACAAGGAGGAAGTCGGCGGGCTGGTAATGGGCGGTTATGAACATAACCCGATCGCCTGGACCAAGGCGAATGTGCCGGATGATTTCCAGTTCCAGTTGTTCGACGATGACTGGGAACATTTCGAGCAGCATCTGGAGCAGGCCGTAGCCCGCATGCCGGCGCTTGAAACAGCCGGTATCAAGCAGATGATCAACGGCCCGGAAAGCTTTACGCCGGACGGTAATTTCATTCTGGGATCTGCTCCTGAGTGCGCCAACATGTTTGTCGGCGCGGGGTTTAACGCCTTCGGTATTGCATCCGGCGGTGGCGCGGGCTGGGTGCTGGCGCAATGGGTGGTATCCGGTGAAGCACCGATGGACCTGTGGGTGGTGGATATCCGAAGGTTCTCAGGCCTGCATGAGGATCGCGACTGGGTCTGTGAGCGCACCCTGGAAGCCTATGGCAAACACTATACCATCGGCTTCCCGCACGAGGAATATTCGTCCGGGCGCCCGCGCATCATTTCACCGCTGTATGGGCGCCTGAAACAGCATCGGGCCGTGTTCGGGTCCAAGCTGGGATGGGAACGGCCCAACTGGTTTGCGCCCGAAGGCATGGAGCAGCATGACGTCTATTCCATGGGACACCAGAACTGGTTTGCGCCGGTGGCCGAA
>JABDRA010000338.1 GCA_013041995.1 Anderseniella sp.
CTCCGCAGGAGCGCACTTCGTGCGACGGCCAGTCGGCCTTGCCTCGGCACTTTGTGCCAGGGTTTTGTTCCGCTCACGCCAGCAGCCTTGCGGCTGCGCTCCGCAGGGGCGCACTTCGTGCGACGGCCAGTCGGCCTTGCCTCGGCACTTTGTGCCGGGTTTTGTTCCGCTCACGCCAGCAGCCTTGCGGCTGCGCTCCGCAGGGGTGCACTTCGTGCGACGGCCAGTCGGCCTTGCCTCGGCACTTTGTGCCTCGGAGGGAATTCATCACCGCAGTTGTCCGGGGTCGGAGAACGGCCTGAGCGAAGCGAAGAAAGCTGTTCGACAAGTAAAAAACCGAGCGCAGCGAGGCCAAACTAAAGCCGGTACACGCGGATCTTGCCGTTCCTGCCACGTACCGTCTGGTCGCCCAGGTCTTCAAGATCATGCTTCGACGTCAACTGGTCTGCGGTTGCTGCGCTGAGCAGGGTTGTCACCGATCGGTTCAATGACGGATCGGTGGTAAACTGCTTGCCGAGTTGTTCAAGGCGCTGGGCCAGGTTCACATTGTCACCGATGATGGTGTAATTGACCCGTCCCGGCGCACCAATATTGCCGACGGTGACCGGTCCGCTGTGCAGCCCGATCCGGATTTTGATCTCTTGTTCGCCGGCCGTTATGCGAGCCTTGTTGTCCTCATCGAGGGCGCGTTCAATTGCCTGGGCGGCGCGTACCGCCCGGTCGGCGTGATCGGCATAATGATCAGGCGCGCCCCAGAACGCCATGACACTGTCGCCGATGAACTTGTCGACGGTACCGTCTTCAGCCTCTATGCAGCCGGCCAGCAAGCCAAAGTGCTGGTTAAGCAGCTTGGCTACCTGCTCCGCGGCAATTCCCTCTGACAAACCGCTGTAACCAACGATGTCGGTAAACATGACGGTCACATCACGTTCAACAGAAGTGGTGAACTGCTCCGCGTCCTGGCTGATCAGTCGCCGCACCAGCTTTTTTGGTACGTAGGTTTCAAACCATTTCAGGCCTTCCAGCATGGTGTTGAAGGCAATCGCCTGATCATTGAGTTCTCGGAACGCGCTGCCTGCCAGCCTGGGTGTGTCGGAGATGTCGAGTTGGCCGATGCGTGAAGCAGCAAGCGCGGTGTCAACAACCGGTTGCGCGATTTTCCGGCCAAGCCAGACAGCACCTGCCAGCGCCACCAGCAAGGTGATAAGACCGGCAAGCGCGGCCCACAGCAGCCGCCGGAACTCGGTGTCCACTTCGGAACTGCGAAAATAGGTGCCCACTTTCCAGGGCTTGCTGGCATAACCCGGTAAATCGCGATAGATGAAAATGTATTCGTCGTCAAACAGGCCAAGTACATGGCCCTGCAGATCACTGCCCGCGGCAATGTCAAGCGGGAACCTTTTTTCCGGCTGCCAGAAGGCTGCCAGCACCGGGTCACCGGTTTCGGCGAGACTGGGCAGCGGGTCATTCTCATTGCGGTTGCCACCGCGCAGGCCTGCCAGGTTCGGATGGGCCAGAACTTTATCCTGATCGTGCAGAATGAAGACATTGCTGCCGATGCCCGGATCAAGATTGCCGAGATAGGAGGATAGTTCGCTGACGGTGACCGATGCAACCAGCAGGCCGGTCTTGCCGCCCGGATAGATCACGGGTGCGCGGTAGTTGAGCAGTGTTTTCTTGATGTTCGGCAGCCAGATCGGCTCGCCCCACGATCCCCTGCCGTCTCTAAGCGCCTTGCCAATGTTGTCCTTGACCTTTTGATCGGATGAATAGTCACGCAGGATTTCAGTGAAACCGGTATCCGACCGCGCCAGGCCTGTGCCCTGGTAGGCATGATCGAAATACAGGACTGAATTAAGTTGCGGCGCTGCTGAAAGGCCACCCTTGAACATATCGATCAACCTGTCGCGCCGGACAGGATCAACCTCTCCTGCTGCAATAAGCTGCCCGAGAAGGCTCACCTGATTGCGGGCCGGCTGAAGATGGGTGCGAACCTTGTCGGACGTGGTGGCCAGGATCATGGAGGCTTGTTGCTGCAACAACTCCCGGGTATTTTTGGCGCCGCTCCACAGGCCAATGAACAGCACGCTCAACACAGCAACCAGCAGCAGGGCGCTGATACTGGTCGCCAGGGTAACTGTCAGGGACACCCCACCACGTTTACGGACGGCCTGCGTCAACCCGAGCATTTTCCACCACTTTCAACTCTCATGCCGTCCACGATAGGACATGCAGGGTCATTCGCGAAACTCAGACTTATATGGCAGCTCGGAACCTGTTTTCAACACAGCAGGACTGCACACGTTTGTAAGCGGCAATCAATGGCCTTGTTCATTACCGGATATGGTTGAAATAGAAGCCTGCATTTGCCAGGTCTGGCTTAAGGCAAAGCCCTGAATGCGCACGCTAAGGCCGGGAATTGACTCAGAAAATCACATTTCGCTTACACTGCCAGAAGATACCTCATCCAGTATCAGTTTACCCGAACGGTCATTGAAATCACGTCAGGTTTTGACCCTGGCTACCCCAGCCCGCCGGTGCCGGGATTTGCATGTCCAGCAGGACGTAGCTGAGTGTCTTGCCGTGCCGGTCCAGCCTGAGATTGACATTGACGCCGCCATCCAGCACGTCCTCCAGCACAAAGTTCATCGCACTGATTTTTGGCAGCACATAGCGCGTGATGCCGGATGGCGGGCTGGACGCAAAGGCACGTCGGCACAGATCTTCGGTGACATGGGTCTTGAGGTGATCGAAATGCTGCGGGTCGAAGGCAATCACCGAAATGTTCAGCCGGTTGCCCTTGTCACCGGCCCGTCCATGCGCCAGCAGTCTGATGGGTATCATCGCAACCGGTATCGGGGCTTCTGTCACGGTGTGTCCTCCAGCAGGAAACCATGCGAGACCGCCTCGTTCTGGCGTACCGCACCTGAAACGGTTGCGGTGCGCGCGGAGATGTTCAGGCGGATGCCGCCACCGCCGGCCGGGCCGTTCAGGTAGAGCGCTTCAACTTCATCCAACAGCGCCTGCACCTGGTGCCGGTCATCTGATGCAACGGCCATTCTGAGGCGCACATCGTGCGGGTGCCCGGTGTTGCTTTCCGTCTCATCATACATCGAGCCGATGATGTCGAAATGCGGGTCTGCTAACGGCGCAATATTTTCAAGCCGCTGTTTGAGGATCGAGCGTGCCATCTGCGCCCGGTCAAGGCAGGTGTCGCCCATATAGGAAACCTCGCCTTCACCGATCCAGCCCTCGTCGACACAGGTCAGGGTTTTCAGCCAGTCCGGCCTGGCATGGCCGACACAACCGGTCAGCGTGACCTCGTTCTTGCCGCTCTGCTGCATCGATACACCTGAGATATCCATGACCACGTCCGGCGTGAGATAACGGGCCGGATCGTGAATTTCATACAGCAACTGTTCTGTCACCGTGGCGGTTGTGAGAGTGCCGCCGCCCAGCGGTTTGCTGATGGTAAGCCGGTTATGGCCGCGTGCAATGCTGGCGACCGGGGCACCGAGCCGGGTCAGGCCGGGCACCTGCTTGGCGCCTGTGTCAGCAAAATATCCGCCGCAGACCTGGGTGCCGCATTCGATCAGGTGACCGGCCAGGGTGGCTTGTGCGAGCCGGTTCCAGTCGATCCATTTTACCTCATGCTCAAATGCCACCGCCCCGACCACCAGCGACGGGTCCGCCACCCGCCCGGTGACCACGATGTCGGCACCTGCATCCAGTGCCTCGACAATGCCGTTGGCGCCGATATAGGCATTGCGTGATATGGCCCTGCCGCCGTGCTCGGTTTCGCCGACCGGCAGTTCATCGCCGAGCACATAGCCGACCTTGCGGCGCAGATTGTGCTGTTTGAGAAAGCCGGCAATGGCTTCGGCGACCTGCTTCGGCGCGCTGCCGCCAAAATTGCTGATGATCTTGATATTGTTGAGAATGCAGGTGTTGATGCAGGCTTCAAGATAGCCGATGGCCCGCTCGATCTGCCTGCGGTGGCCGTCTTCGGTCTGCGCCAGCGCCAGCGTGCGCTCGGCCAGGCATTCGAAAATCAGGTATCTGTGGCCTTCGAACAAGGTTAGCGACTGGGCGGCGATTTCGCCCAGTTCACGCCTGTCGTTTGAAAACCCGGCCCCAGCCGCAATATGTACGTCGCCCAAAGGTCTGCCCCGACTCAATCATGCAAATTTGATGACCGGTTCACACGATACAGGAAAATTCACTGAGCGGGCGATGAAACAATATTTGTGGATGTCGTGATGAATGTCGCGGGCGCGGACAAGATCGCATCCGGTTTTGAGAATGATGTGCGGGCACAGGGTAGCGCTGAGGAAACGACCTGAACCGTCGGCCTGGCTTTCACCTTCAGCAACCGGGTCATCGCGGTAACTGAGTACGGTGATCTTGTCGACACTGGCCAGGTGCAGGTACCACAGCATGTGACACGCCGACAGCGCAGAAATGAGCAGGTCTTCCGGGTTCATGAGTGATGGGTCACCGCTCAGCAGCGGGTCATTTGAACAGTGAATGACCGGTTTTCCGGGCACCGCAATGTCCCACGTTCTTTCATAGCCTTTATAGGTCCTGGTGCCTTCACCGGTATTGCCGGTCCACGCGATGCGGCTTGTATAAGTGTGGTTGCTGGCCATGATTGACTCCGTATGTATACATGTATACGTAAACTGTTATCGGATTGATCTTCTGTGTTCAAGGTAAAACCATGGCTGACGACACCATCCTGGATGGACTGCGTAGCGAGATCCTCAGCGGTGCGCTGCAGCCCGGGTCGGAACTTCAGCAGGCCGCAATTGCCGAGCGCTTCGGGGCCAGCCGCATACCGGTCAGGGATGCATTGGCGTCGCTGGCGGGTGAACGGCTGGTGACCATCCGGCCGAATCGCGGTGCCCGGGTTATCTGCCTGTCGCCACGCGAAATCGAGGAAGTGTTCGAACTGCGCATCATGCTGGAATGCAACTGCGTGCGTACCGCTGCTGCGATTGCATCAGCTGAGCAGGTTGACGAGGTTCAATACCAGTTGCGCCGATCTTCACTGGAAGCGGGTAGGGCAGGCTGGAGC
>JABDRA010000339.1 GCA_013041995.1 Anderseniella sp.
ACAGCGACCTACTGGGTCTCAAAGCGGTGATGGATCACGGCTGGATTGTCACCTTCGCGTCGGGTCAGATTGCCCCTGTGCAGGTCAGTATCGCCAGTGAAGGCGGGTCGGGTACGCCAGTGCCGGACATCTCCATCGAGGTCGATGATGTTGATGAGGTGTATCAGCAGGCACAGGCACTGGCATTTGACATCACATATCCCATTGCAGACGAACCCTGGGGCGTTCGCCGGTTTTTTGTTCGCGATCCGTTTGGAAAACTGGTCAACATCGTTTCACACATCAACTAGGCAACATTTCAGCCAGGGGAGCAGGCAGCATGGCGAGCAAACAGAAGACGTTTTCTGGCGGCTGCCTGTGCAGGCACATACGTTTTGAGGCAAGCGGAAAGCCGTCGTTTCCGCACCTGTGTTCGTGCCGGATGTGCCAGACCTGGTCAGGCGCACCCACCGTTGCCTGGGTCGAGTTTCCACTGGAAGGGTTTGCATGGACAGGTCCAGGTGGCGAGCCGTCAACGTTTCAATCCTCCGAAAAGACCCAGCGTGGCTTCTGTGCGAAATGCGGCAGCAGCATTTGTGCGCTGGATGACGGATATGACAAGGTCTCTCTGACCATTGCGGTGTTTGACGAACCGTCCCTGCTGGTTCCGGGCAAGCAGCACGGCTACAAGGCTGCGGCACCCAGTTGGTGGAAAGCGGAGATCAACCGAACGGCCGGCAAGAGTTGAGCCCAGCCTGCAACGGCTGCTCAGGTTCTGCTATGTCGCAATCAGGCACTTGGCCGGTGATTGTTAGCACTCCCCAATATTCGCTGCTAAATATCTGAAACATATAGCTGTTTTGATTTCACAAGATATACTGGGTGAGTCGGTCCGACGTGATCCGGGCTCAACGGTGTTGCGCAGGAGCGGCAGTTTTCACGGTGAAAGGAAAACCATGCTCGAAAACCACCTGCACTGCCAGCTTCACGGCTGGAGCCTGACCACGGCTGAAATTACCTATCGCATGCCTGACCATCGCAATCTGCTGCAAAGCTATGTCTGGCAGGAATATGATCTCGCGCCACGCTTTCCCCGGCTGGTGCGGTTCCTGGACTTCTGGACTGAAAACCTCGACGGCCCACTGGCAGAAGTTCGCGTCGCACACAAAAAGCTCATAGGACCGGCCGAATTGCGCAAGGTCGATGCGGAGTGGCGGTTACACTAGGATCATGACGCCCGCATGCCATCGGGTTGTCGAATTGATGTAGTCATGATCGGAAGAAGGGCAAACAAGGCTGTGGAAATGCCCGCTGCAATATGCGCTACTTCCGAAAACCGAGCCGTCATGAAGGGGTATTATCCGTGACCATCAAGCCTACACCCATTGCGATACGGGACCTGACAGCACCCTCAGCCATGATAAAGTGACGACCGTGCAGGCAGGGGTTTTACGCGATCGCGTCAGCTGGCAAACCTGGGCAGGGTTTTCAGCCATGTGCGTCGGCATGTTCATGGCCATTCTGGACATACAGATTGTCGCGACCTCCTTGCCCGCAATCCGCGACGCGCTCAATATTTCGCCAGACCGGATGAGCTGGATCCAGACCTCCTACCTGATTGCCGAGGTGATCGCGATACCGCTGACCGGACTGTTGTCACGCGCACTGTCCGGGCGCCGACTGTTTCTGGGTGCACTTACCCTGTTTACACTGGCTTCCATTGGGTGTGCATTCAGCCCGGACTTTGCGACGCTGATTGTCTTCCGCATCCTGCAGGGACTGGCCGGCGGTTGCCTGATCCCGCTGGTGTTTTCAGCCGTCTTCCTGATGTTTCCGGTCCGCCAGCAAGGCATAGCCACGACGATTGCCGGGGTGCTGGCAGTGTTGGCGCCCACGCTGGGTCCAACGGTCGGCGGCTACATCACCCAGACCTACAGCTGGCCCTGGCTGTTCCTCGTCAACGTGCTGCCCGGTATTGCCTCAGTGGCCATAGCAGCGGTTTTGCTGCCCAGGGCCTCCGGTGATTTGAGGCTGTTGCGGCGCATGGACTGGCTCGGGCTTGCAGCTCTCGCACTGGGCCTTGCATTCCTGGAAATCTCACTCAAGGAAGCACCGGAGCGGGGCTGGACCTCGCTGCTGATCCTGTGCCTGCTGGCAACGGTTATTGTTTCTCTGGCAGGCTTTGTGGTCAGGTCGCTGCGCCGTGATCTGCCCATTGCAGACCTAGGCCTGTTTCGCGACAGGAACTTCGCCATTGCCTGCGCGCTCAGTTTCATTTTCGGCATGGGCCTGTTCGGTTCGGTTTACCTGATGCCGGTGTTTCTGGGCCTGGTGCGCGGGCACGGACCGCTGGACATCGGGCTGGTGATGCTGGTGACCGGTGTCGCCCAGCTGCTCGCTGCCCCTGTGGCGGTACAACTTGAACAGCGTGTTGATGCACGACTTTTGACAGCCGGCGGATTCTTGTGTTTTGCAGCAGGTCTCGGCTGGAGCTTCTTCCAGACGGCGGCGACGGATTTCGACGGCATGTTCTGGCCGCAGGTGTTGCGTGGATGCGCCATCATGTTCTGCCTGCTGCCACCGACCCGTATTGCACTGGGGCTGCTTGCCGAGAGCAAGGTGCCGGACGGCAGCGCCCTGTTCAATCTGATGCGCAACCTTGGCGGTGCCATCGGTGTCGCCCTCATCGATACGGTGATCTGGCAGCGGGTGGAGATGCATTCGAAAGACATTGGTACCAGGCTGGTCGAACTGGACCCGGACGCCGCCGCATTTGCCGATATTTCGATACATGAAATTCCATCGATCGCCTTCGTGCCCCCGGAAAGCATCATCGAAATGATCCGCCCGGAAGTGGAAAAAGCCGGGCTTACCCTGGCCATCAACGACGCCTGGGCAATGGTTGCCGTCCTGACAGCGATTGGCGTATTGCTCATTCCGTTTGTGCGCCGGACTGACCAGTCATCATAGAGTCGAGGTTTTCACCTGTAACGCCTGATCGCGGATTCTTCAGCGCTTACGCGTATCGTCAGCATCGCGGCATTGAGCGCGGAGAAAACCGCAGCCACGACAGGTAACCCCAGGATCATCGGCACGGTCAGGATTTCCGCAATCACCACCAGGTAATTGGGGTGTTTGACCCAGGCAAAAGGCCCCGTTGTAACCAACGGATCACTGAGAACAATGATACGTGTCGTCCACCTGCCGCCGAGGCTGAAGATGATCCAGGCACGCAGCAACTGCAAAACGGCAAACACTGCCAGCCAGCCAATCGAAACCGGCTGATCGATACCGTAATACACCAGGGCTGCAAGCCAGGACACATGCAGGGCAATCATCACAGGGTAATGCTCGGCACCTACTTCATAGGCCCCTTTTGCCAGCAATCGTCTGGTGTTTCGACGGGCCTGCACAAGCT
>JABDRA010000346.1 GCA_013041995.1 Anderseniella sp.
CCTCCAAGCGGGTTGTTGATTTCATGCGCCATGCCGGATGCTACCCGCCCAAGACTGGCCAGCCGTTCTTCTTTTGTAAGCCGGTCAACGAGCGCCTCCTTGTCTTTTTCCGCGCTAACAAGACGATTGAAAGCTGCAAAAATGCGTCTCGCCTCCTGTCCTGCTTTCGGAAACTCGTCGTTCGAAATTGGTTGAAGGCCGCCTGAAGCGGAAATCTGCAAGTGGCTTTCCAGGATTTGCAGTGGTCTGACCATGCGCCGCACTACAAAGAAGCCAATTCCGGCGAGCAGCGTGGTCACCAGGGCATTTGTCAGCAGCAGCGCAATTAAGACCTCCCGTCTCTCCTTCAGCAAGGACGAGGCATCAAACACAACATAAACCTTGCCGATTATCTCACCATTGTGACTGATCGGCCTTATCTGAAATGCCAGCTTTGAACCTATGTCGAGACGCATTTGCGGCCCGTCAAACTCCCTTCGAAACATCTCCCCCATCTGTGCCAGCGTAGGATGCGTTTCAGGCGTGTCCGATGCGAGAATAATGTTGTTAGCGTCGGTAATCACGGTTTCGCGGGGCATTATTGCCGCCATCTGCGGTTTCATTCGCAAAAGAGCATCATATATTTCCCAGTTGTCCCGTCGCAAAACCGATGGCGAAACCGACGCCGCTACCCCATCAAGATAAGAACTCGCCAGTCCTTCCAGATAGGCTTCCTGATTTTGTGACAGGCGGGTCAGTACGCGCTCTGACAATGCAACGGATACCGTCGCCATAAGAAGCATGACCATAACAGGAACTCGAAACGCCGAAGGGAGCTGCGCGAACTTGCGCAATGGTCTCATAACACGCCCTTTAGTGTTTCGATCTTGCGGCCAACAAGATCGAAGAGCGAGGGTTTGGCATCGACAAAACCACTGAGGCGCAAATAAGCGAGCATGGTGCGTCCGTCCTGGGAATCTCCGGATGAAAGCAGAGCTTTTTTCAAGGCCTTGATCTGGGTTGTCTGAGCAAATCGTTTGCTGGCAGCAATGGGTGGAAAACCAAACCATTCCGATTTGCGAACGATTTTCGTACCGGCAACCAGCTCGGGATCAATTTCGCGCATCACCTCCCAAACATAACCATCCACGCTACCAGACTGCACCAATCCGGACGCCACCGCGCGAATGACATTGCGATGTGCATAGGTAAACAGTGTCTTCTCGAAAAATATCTCCGAACTGAACCCGTTCTCATGAAGCAAAGCCATGGTGACGAGATAGCCGGAATTGGAGTCGGGATCGCAAAACGCGTGGATATCACCGCGCAAGTCGGACAGCGTGGCTACCTCCCGGTCGGACTTCGCAATGAGGTAGGATTGATAAAGTGGCTTGCCATTCCACTCGGGAACAGCGACCAGTTCAAGTTCCGCCCGATACTTCACAAATGGGTATCCGCATATCCACGCAGCATCAAGTTGGCCCGAAACGAGCAGCGATATGATTTCCTGATAAGTGCGGCGCGTTATGAGATCAATCCTGTATCCGGTTGCGTTTTCCAGATATGTGGCGATTGCAGACAGCAACTGAACATCGTCATTCAGGAAAACGGGCGTCAACCCGAACCGGATGGTTTCAGCTTTCTGTCCCTGGGAGAACACGCTCCCTGAACCAACCAGAAGCGTCGCCAATGACAACAAAATTGCCCGGCGATCCGTACGCATCATTCCGCAAAAAGAAGGCATCTGTTACTCCCGCTTTCTGCTCAAGTTAGCCCATTAAACCCGCGAGACGAGCAAAATTGTTAACAAAACCGTTCGGACAATACTGCTCAGTCCGCTGATGACAGTAATCATGCGCCTGCAGCGGCTTAGGACGCTGATCCTTGACTTACCCGCTCCCCAAGTCGCTTTTGAGCGGCCCCTGCCTTCCGGTCGTCAAACCGTGCCGTAATCGTGACCCGCCCGTCCTCATGATCTTGCCGCGACAGGACCTCGGAGTGCTCGTAAATCCACGCCAGGTCCGCCCCCTCACCTGTTGCCAGTGACACGTCCAGCACCGGATGGTGGTGTGAAAGCCTGTCTTCCAGCATTTCCAGCATTGCCGGAATGCCTTCACCGGTCAGCGCCGACACCATCAGCACATTGTCTTTTCGCCCGCACTCTTCTTTCAGCGCCTCGACGTGTTCGGTCTCCACCAAATCGATCTTGTTCCATATCTCGACAATGGCGGACAGCCGCTCATCGCTAACCCCGAGATCCCGCAGCACTGCAATGACGTCACCCGCCTGCTCTTCTGTCTCGGAATGAGCAATGTCGCGCACATGCAGGATAATGTCCGCCTCCAGGACCTCTTCCAGCGTCGCCCGGAATGCAGCAACCAGCATGGTCGGCAGATCGGAAATGAAACCGACCGTGTCTGACAGTATGACCTTGCGGCCTCTTGGCAATTCGATCTGGCGCATGGTCGGATCGAGGGTTGCAAACAACAGGTCCTTTGCCATGACGCCGGCATCGGTCAACCGGTTGAACAATGTCGACTTGCCGGCATTGGTATACCCGACCAGGGCTACGACAGGATATGGCACCTTTGCCCGCCTCTCGCGGTGCAGCGTTCTGGTGCGAATGACCTGATCAAGCTGTTTCTTCAGACGGGTGATACGGTCCTGAATAATGCGCCGGTCGGCCTCGAGTTGGCTTTCACCGGGCCCGCCCATGAACCCGTGCCCGCCACGCTGGCGTTCCAGGTGGGTCCACGACCGCACCAGCCGGCTCTTCTGGTAATCCAGATGGGCCAGTTCAACCTGCAGCGTACCTTCCCGCGTACTTGCCCGCCGTCCGAAGATTTCGAGGATCAACCCCGTCCGGTCCACGACCTTGACCTTCCAGGCGCGTTCGAGATTGCGTTGCTGACCGGGCGACAACTGAACATTGAGAACAGCCAGATCGGCTTCGGAGTCTTCAATCTGGCGGCCAAGCTGCTTGACCTTGCCCGACCCGAAAAACGAAGCCGGGTTCAGACTGGGCACCGGCACCACGACGGCGTCCGCTATCTCCAGTTCAATAGCCAATGCCAGCCCAACTGCTTCTTCCAGTTTATCACCCGCATCACGCCAGCCGGACGCAACCTGCCTGCTCTTGACATCAGGGTGAATAACGAAAGCCCGCGTGACCACGGGTCCTTCAATCTGAAAATCGACGCCACCGCCGTTTTGACTGTTCATCTGCTGGTTTTACTTTGTGCTTTCAGCGAAGCCGACACCATCGGCGCCGCTTCGATCTTGTGCAATGATTTCGATCAGCCCGGAAACTATTCGCCGTTGTCGTCGTCATAAAGCGAAATCTGCTGACCTGGCATGATGGTCGATATGGCGTGTTTATACACCAGCTGGGACATCCCGTCACGCCGCAACAGTACACAGAAGTTATCGAACCACGTAATAACGCCCTGCAGTTTCACACCGTTTACGAGAAACACGGTAACAGACACCTTGTTGCGCCGCACAGTGTTCAGAAAGGTATCCTGGAGATTCTGTTGTTTTTCTTGCGCCATTTTGGACTCTCTTTTTATTTTTTGTGCGCTTTAGCATTCCCGACGGAATTCCATTGACCGGCCCCGGAACTTGCCAACCGACATGGTCACTATAAAGACTGCGCCCGGCATGCACCAGCGTCAATTATTCTCCGGTTGGCCGTCGACTCAACGGCCATGCCGACCAACTCAAAACGCAATTACAACCTGTTGATAATATGACGCTTTTTAATCTCAGGCTGGTCAACTTGATGGAGGGGCATGAATCCTAGAAGTATTCGATGCTGACACGGAACAGGTGCTGGATTTCCTCGATCTTGTCGCGCAGCGCGAACATGACCACCCTGTCATTCGGTCTGATTTCAGTGTCGCCGGTGGGAATTATCACCTGATCATCGCGCACGACGGCGCCAATCCTGATGCCTTCCGGCAAATCTGCCTCGCGTAACGGCTTACCGATCATCGGCGATGTTTCCAGCGCCTCGGCCTCAACCACCTCTCCGTCACCGCCTTCGACACCATGTACGCCCCTGATGCGTCCACGCCTGACATGCTGCAGCACACTGGAAACCGTAACGGACCGTGGATCGATATATGCATCGATGCCAAGAGGCGAAATCAGCGGTCGGGCATCGAGGTTTGATACAAGACAGGCGGTTGAGCGTGCACCATGTTGCTTCGCCAGCATCGCAGACAGCACATTGACCTTGTCGTCGTTGGTGAGCGCTATATAGGTTTCGGTGCGACCGATTTCAGCTTCCTGCAGCAAATTGGCGTCAAGAGCGCTCCCGTGCAAAACAACCACGTTGGTCAACAGGTTGGCAACTTCTTCAGCCCGCTTGATGTTCGGTTCGATAATCGTCACCTTGATGGCTGAATCACGTTCCTCAAGCTTGCGCGCCACGTACATCCCGATCGTACCGCCACCGCCGATAAGCACCCGGTCTGCCGGCCGTTCTTCATGGCCGAACAAGGCAAGCGTGCGGGCCGCCTGTGTCTGATCAGTAACCACATAGACCCGGTCACCGGGCAGCATCTGATCATCGGACTTGGGGACCAGAAGGGTGCTATCGCGAACAATGCCGCATACCACTGCCTTCAGATCGGGAAACAACCCTGTCAACTGGGACAGCGAAGTGTTCACAACCGGGCAGTCCTCTTCGAGCTTTATACCGAGTGTCAGCACCTTCTCGTCGGCAAAATAGATCGCCTCAAACGCGCCAGGCAAAGCCAGCCTGCGCAACACCATCTCTCCCACGGCAACTTCCGGCGATATGACGACATCGATCGCAGTGTTTTCGCGGGTAAACAGGCTGGAATATTGCGGTAACAGGTAGGACTGGTCCCTTACACGTGCGACCCGGGTGGGAATATTGAAAAGCGCCTTGGCCACTTCACAGGCCATCATGTTGACCTCATCCACAAAGGTCACCGCAATGATCATGTCCGCTTCGCTGGCGCCGGCTTCGTTGAGTACATCGGGATGAGCGCCATGGCCCACAATGCCGCGTACATCGGTGCTACCGGAGATTGCTTCCACAAGCTCGGCAGAAATGTCGATAACCGTCACGTCATGGTTTTCAATAGCAAGACGCTCAGCAATGCCTCTGCCGACCTGTCCGGCACCACAAATGATGATTTTCATTCAGACACTCGAATCGCTCTGCTGCAGGAAATGTAAACCTGTTTCACGAGACATTGGGCCAACACGCCCACAAAGACAAGTCAGCCACCGAACAACGGCAAGTTCACCAGGGCAAGCTCAGGCAATGACCCGCATTACCGTGTTCAACCCCCAACAGCAGATTGCGCCGTCTCACCATCATCACGTTCCGACACTGTGATATCAAGTGCCCTCATCTTCCGGTGAAGTGCCGAACGCTCCATGCCGACAAAGGCCGCGGTTTTCGAAATATTGCCGCCAAAACGACTGAGTTGGGCCCTGATATACTCGGTTTCAAAAGTGTCCCTCGCATCCTTCAACGGCAATGACATAAGGTTTTCGATCCCGTTTCCACTCCCGTTATTGCTGCTCGTGCCAGTCAGATCGGCCGGTAACAGTGCAGCCGTAATCGGCTCGTCAGCCTCGCCGCCAGACATGATCAGCAACCGCTCAACGGAGTTTTTCAACTGCCGCACATTGCCGTTCCAGTCCATGGTCTGGATTACGGCAAGCGCATCATCTGAAAATGTCCTGAGCGGCTTGCTCGACTGGGTCGAGTACAGGGAACAAAAATGATGGACCAGTTCCGGGATGTCTTCACGATGCTCATGCAGTGACGGAAGATGAATCGGCACAACTGCCAGCCTGTGCAACAGGTCCTCACGAAACGCCTCAGCCTTGACCAGGGCATTGAGGTCTTTCGAACTTGAACTGACAATACGCACATCAACCCTGACCTGCTTGGCACCGCCTACCCGGTTGAAGGTCTGATCGACAAGGACCCGCAAGACCTTGCCCTGGGTTTCCATGGGCATGTCGGCAACTTCGTCGAGGTACAATGTACCACCGTGGGCCGCTTCCAGTCGGCCGACCCTGGTGGGGTTGCCGTCGGCGTCCTCAACGCCAAACAATTCCTCTTCCATACGTTCGGGCAGCATCGTGGCCGCCGGCAATACGACAAAGGGCGCTTCAGCGCGGTTTGACCAACTGTGAATGCTGCGCGCTGCGAGTTCCTTGCCGGACCCCATCGGGCCAAACAGCATGATACGTCCGTTGCTGGGTGCTGCTCGTTTCAGCACCAGCGTTAAATCACGGATGACATTGGACGATCCGATTATGTCGGAACTCTCACCGCTCTGGCTGCGCAACTCCTCATTTTCACGCTTCAGACGGGAGTTCTCCAGAGCCCTGCCGACAACGTGAATCAGGCGATCAGCCTTGAACGGTTTTTCGATATACTCATACGCACCGCGTTTGATGGCAGATACCGCCGTTTCGATATTGCCATGACCTGAAATGATTACAACAGGCAGGTCCTTATGCACTTTCTTGATTTCAATCAGCAGGTCGAGCCCGTCAAGGCGTGAACCCTGCAACCAGATATCAAGTATGACCATTGCCGGGCGTCGTTCAGCAATGGCTGCCAGAGCAGCGTCACTGTTTCCGGCAAGGCGCGCTTCATAGCCTTCGTCTTCCAGAATACCGCCAATCAGTTCACGTATATCTTCTTCGTCGTCTATGATCAGTAGATCAACCGCCATTTTCAGGCCCTTTCCGCAAGGTGATCGCTGGTTTTACCATCCGCACTATCGTTTGCCGGCTCGCTTGTGGCCCCGTCGTCAACCGGCGATGTCTTGAATTCAAGGCTCACACACGCACCGCGTCCTTCATGAAAATCCTCCGGCGCATCGCTCAGGGTCAGCCTACCGCCATGCTCTTCCATGATCCGTGTCACAATCGCCAGGCCGAGCCCTGTGCCCTTTTCACGGGTGGTCATGTAGGGTTCGGTCAGCCGCGAGCGGTTTTCATCCGGCAACCCGATACCGTTATCGGCAACTGCAACCGTAACGC
>JABDRA010000350.1 GCA_013041995.1 Anderseniella sp.
GAACGCCATCACAATCACTTCACGCTGATCATCCGGCAACACGTCAAGTGCTTCGGTCACCGCCAGATCCTGTTGCTTGCTTATTACGACGTCATCGCTGGCCGGATCATCGCTGGCCTCCTCATAATCGTCGATATCCGTAAAATAGCGCGATCCTTCACGACGCAACCGGTCGATACGCAGATTGCGCGCAATCGTGTAAATCCACGTTGTAACAGACCCCTTGCCCGGGGAAAACATCCCGGCCTTGTTCCACACCGCAATCATCGCGTCCTGAACCAGGTCCTCAGCCAATTCGGCGTTAGCACCTTTCCGCATCATGAACCCTTTCAATCGGGGTCCGAAATGCTCGAACAGTTGCGCGAACGCGTGGCGATCGCGCCGTTCTGCAACGTCGTTCAAAAGCCGAGCAAACAGCTCAGCTTGTGGGTTTTTGCCGGTTTGCCGGCGGATTCCATCTGTCACAGCGGGGGCAATCACTTTAAATTCGATCTCAAGCTCGGTTGCGATTATTTACCATACGTTGCACGTACAGTTGCGGATCAACCGAGCTGACCGGTTATCTCCAGGGCGAATTCTAACGGATTAATGAACGCGGCAACAATCGGAATTTTGTTAAATTTCGCCCACACCTGTGACCAAAAGAAAAAGCCGGACTTTCTGCCGGTCCGGCTTTTTCAACATAACGATCAAATAGAAATCACCTGGGTGACAGAATCATGATCATCTGACGGCCTTCCATCTTAGGCTCGTATTCCACCTTGGCGAACTCGTCAGTGTCGGATTTAACCTTCTGCAACAGGTCGAAACCAAGTTCCGTATGGGCCATTTCACGACCACGGAAGCGCATTGTCACCTTGACCTTGTCACCATCATCGAAGAACCGCTTCATGGCGCGCATCTTCACGTCGTAATCATGCGTGTCGATACCGGGGCGCAGCTTGATTTCCTTGACCTCGATAACCTTCTGTTTTTTCTTGGCTTCGTTGGCCTTCTTCTGGGCCTGATATTTGTACTTGCCGTAGTCCAGCACCTTGCATACAGGTGTGTCGGCGTTCGGAGACACCTCAACGAGATCCATCCCGGCTTCAGCCGCGAGATCAAGCGCGTCTTCAATTTTCATGACACCGCGCTTTTCACCTTCTGCATCAATCAAAAGTACATTGGCATTGGTGATAGCTTCATTGATACGTGGTCCGTCGTCCTTGGGCGGCATTTGCCCGTTCATCGGTCTGCGAATGGTATAATCTCCTTAGGGTTTTTGCGGTTGAACTGTTTCAAATACCGCAAGAGGGTTCAAATTGCGTAAAAAAGCACCTAAAGGCCTTTTACCAGATTTTGCAAGCAATGTTGAGAGACTAGTTGAATCCATGTCACATTCTGCCCAAAAGTCCGCCGAATACCTTGAAACAAGCGGTGACATCGCAATCGCGTGGCTGAACGATGGAGCTGAGCCGGTGCCGGCCGGCCGATGCGGCACATTATGGCTTGGCGGGTTCAAATCCGACATGCGCGGGTCCAAGGCGGAAATGCTGGCGCATCATGCCCACACAACTGACCGGTCGTTCGTCAGGTTCGACTATTCCGGCCATGGCGAAAGCGGTGGCGAATTTGTGGACGGTACCATTTCGAGCTGGCTGGACCAGGCACAAGCTGTGTTTACGCGCTGTGCGTCAGGGCGCCGGGTGCTGATCGGCTCCAGCATGGGCGGCTGGATTGCGTTGCTGCTAGCGAAGCGGCTGATTGAGGCAGGACAGGCCGACCGGCTCGGCGGGCTGATCCTGATCGCACCGGCTGCGGACATGACCAAAGACCTGATGTGGGACAAGTACGGCGACGAATTTCGTGACGAGGTCATGCGGCTTGGCAGGTATGAACGACCGTCAGAGTATTCCGACGAACCTTATGTGATCACCAGGGCGCTCATCGAGGATGGTGCGCAACACCTGCTGCTGGACCATGGTTTGCAGATGCCCTGCCCGGTTCGTATTCTGCAGGGCGAGGATGATCCGGACGTACCGTGGCAGCATGCCTTGAAGACATATCATGCCCTGAACGGCGATGATGTGATGTTGCAACTGATCAAGCACGGCGATCACCGGCTGTCGAGCGAGGACAACCTGGCCCTGCTGGCGGAAACGGCAGAGACACTTTGCGCCCGCGCCGACCAGAGCGTTTAAAGCAATGCTTTGAGGCCCTGGCGATAGGTCGGGTATACAAACCTGTAACCCAGTTCCGATTTGACCTTGTCGTTCGACACACGTTTGGACTCCGCATAAAAGCTTTTTGCCATGTCAGACAGGTCTGCATCTGCAAAGGCGACTTCCGGTGGCGGTTCGATACCCAACAGATCGGCGGCGTAGGCCACCACATCCTGCGGCGGGGCCGCCTCATCATCACACACATTGTAGGCACTGCCCGGGTTGGGCCGTTGCATGGATGCGCCAAGGATACCGGCAATGTCTGTCACATGGACGCGGCTGAACACCTGGCCCGGCTTGACAATGCGGCGCGCCTTGCCGGTTTTCAGCGATTGGAGCTGATTGCGGCCCGGGCCGTAAATCCCTGCCAGGCGGAACAGATGCACAGCCAGACCGGTATTGCGCCAAAGCTCCAGCCAGCCGGTTTCTGCCGTCAGCCTGGCGCTGCCGCGCGATGTGCCGGGCGTTAACGGCGATGTCTCATCAACCCATCCGCCGCGATGGTCGCCATAGACACCGGTGGTGGACAGGTAGGCCAGCCATTTGATGTGCGCTGCCCGCTCACCAAGATGAAGCCTGTGACATTTCAGGACCGGATCACCGCTCTTGCCGGGCGGAACCGATACGACAACATGCGTAACACCGTCCAACAATGAGG
>JABDRA010000358.1 GCA_013041995.1 Anderseniella sp.
CCAGCACCCAGAGCGCCCCGCCAGGGCCCTGTTCCGTCTCACGTACCCGCTTGCCCCACTCAAATCGCTCGATTTCGTTTGCTCTGTCGTCTTGTATATCGACCCTTACGAGTGCTTTTGAGGACAATCCGCCTATCAGCGCATCACCTGCCCAGTCCGGAAACAAGTCGCCGGCATAAATCGTCAGTCCTGCAGGTGAAATCGCCGGCACCCAATGGGTTTCGGGTGCGTTGAACTCCGGCCTGGTCTCGTGATCGGGAATAGGCACGCCCGAGTAGTTGTCGCCGTAGGACACTTCCGGCCAGCCATAATTCTCGCCCTTGACGATCAGGTTGAGTTCGTCGCCGTGACGCGGTCCCATCTCATGAGTCCATAATTTTCCGTTCTGGTCGAACTGGATGCCAAGCAGGTTGCGATGGCCCATGGTCCAAAAGGTCTTTGCAAGTTCGCCCTTGTCTTGCCATGGATTGTCCGGTGGTGTCGTGCCGTCATCATTCAAACGAATGATCTTGCCAAGGCCCTTGCTGAGGTCCTGTGCCGGTTGCTGCTTCTGGCGGTCACCAGAGGTTATGAACAGCTTGCCATCCGGTCCAAACGCCATGCGGTGGGAGTAGTGTCCTGTTCCCGGCAGCTTGGGCTCCTGTGTCCAGATTTTGGTTATATCCTGCAGCGAGTGGTTACCATCCTCGATTACAAGTCTCGCTCTGACAACAGCCGCGCCATAAGTAGCGCCCTGGTCGAGCGTTTCCGCGAAGGATACATAGACAAGGCTGTTGTTGCTGAAGTCAGGATGCAGGACGACATCGCCCAGCCCACCTTGACCCGCATACGCAACTTCCCACATCCCCGATACTTCGGTTTTGGTTCCGTCGGAGCCGGTATGAAAAAGTTTACCTGGTTTGGTGGTTACAAGCACTGCTCCGTCCGGCAGAAACGTCATGGCCCATGGTTCGTCAAAACTTGTTATCTCCTCGGCCGAGATTTCAGTCCCGGCGCTGCCGGTTACCTGAAAGGTTTGTGCCGCAACAGGATTACTCGCTGTGGTGAACGCGCATGCCACCAAGACAAGCGAACAAAAAGACGGAGATTTCGACATTTGACGGCCACCTGTTGTTGTTTCTGCAAAAATGAACGCAAACGGGAGGATATAGTTCCGATGCTGTCAGCCGAAAAACCGGCCACCAGAACAAAACAGCAATGAATTCCAGATGAAGACGGGCGAGTTAACGTGTCATGTAATGCCGTACGCTGCTGCCCGCTCCAGCAGTTTGCGGGAGCGGTTGAGGTGCGGAATGTCGAACATCTTGCCGTCTATGCCCACCACACCAGCATCACCGGCTTCGGCGAATGCAGCTATGATGCTGTGGGCTTGCGCGACCTGTTCAGTCGACGGTGTGAATATCCTGTTGATGACTTCGACCTGTGCGGGGTGAATGGCCATTTTGCAGGTGAAGCCGTCCCGGACCCCGTCCATGCAATCACGCTCAAATCCTTCCTGATTTCTGAAGTCCACATATACCGTGTCTACCGGCTCCACGCCGGCAGCGCGCGCGCCGAACAGGCACATGGACCGGGCCAGCCGGTAGGGGTCCGTCAAGAGACCGTCATTGGTGCGGTTGGCCTGTGCGCCCAGTTCATTCGACAGGTCTTCTGCACCCCACGCCACACCTTGCAGGTTGGCAGAGATATCACGGTAGGTGTTGAGGCCGAACATGGCATTTGCGGTTTCGGTGGCAATGGCGATGACCGGCATATCCGTGCCCACCATGACGGCCAGTTTTTCAACACATGCCCCGGTTTCGGTCTTGGGTTGCATTATGCCGTCCGGACCAGCCGGCAACACGGCTGCTATGTCGTCAGACATCAGGCCGGTATCGAGCGCATTGACGCGCACATACATTTGCGGGCCTGACCGGGGGCGTTTAAGGGTTTCTGCCGCAAGAGCCCGCGCGGCAGCCTTGTTTCGCGGGGCAACAGAGTCTTCCAGGTCGAGAATGACGACATCCACGCCGGACGCCAATGCCTTCTCGATCTTGCGTTCGGAGTCGGCCGGTACAAACAGCATTGAGCGCATCAGGCGGCTCCTGTGTCTGCGGGCATTTTCCGCATGAAAGCCTGACGAACGCATTCAGCCACCAGTGTACCATCCTGTTTGAACGCCTCATGCCTGAATTCGACAATGCCGGCGTCGGAGCGCGATTTACTTTCGCGGCGGGAAACAACCGTGGTTTTCACCTGAATGGTGTCGCCGTGAAACACGGGTGCCGGGAATTTGACATCGGTAATGCCCAATTGCGCCACCAGTGTACCCAGCGTGAGTTCCTGCACGGAGATGCCAATGACCAGCGACAGGGTGAACATGGAATTGACCAGCGGCTGGCCCCATTCACTCCTGGCGGCGAAATCATGGTCGATGTGCAGCGGTTGAGGGTTCATCGTCATGTTGGAAAACAGCATATTATCGGCTTCGGTCACGGTGCGGCGCACTTCATGCACCAGTTGAAAGCCTTCTTCCAGTTCGTCAAACCATTTGCCTGCCATGATCGGGTACCGTTTTCTGCTTGCCTGATTTGTGTGTGCCAACAGCTAACCGAGGCACGGCGCGCGGGCAATCTATAATTGTTGTTCTTGTTCTGTGCTGAATCCGGATTTTTGCAATTATAGGTTGTGCATGATTCTGGGCTGAGTCGTGTCGCGAGTCTCAATTTGACCTCATGTAGCGGTTGAAGAGATTCATAAACTGATTCATGTGCTGGAACTAAGGAGCTGTTTTTGTTGTGTAAAAACTCGATGTGCATCGCCGGAGGCGGTGGTTAACGTCTCATTAACTTGCCGGGCGCAGGACTCGTATTACGGGAACGGCTTAGCGACGAGCTAGGAGATCGACTATGAAGCGACATTGCGAACTGACACGATGCCTGGTTGTGGACGACAGCACTGAGTGGCGCGGTCGCGCACAAGGATATCTCGCCAGTCACGGCTTCGATATAATTCAGGCAGAAACCGAAGATGCCGCTTTTGCCCAATGCGTGTCGGACATGCCGGACGTTGTCCTGGTAGGCACGCGCCGGGCAACCGCCTTTATTCGCCAGTTACGCAGGCACAGTGCAGGCTCGGATGCTGTTGTTATCATGTGTCCCGATGCAGATGATATCAGCGCAGTTGGCGACGCTATCTGGCATGGTGCAACAGATTACCTGGTCAAAACCTGCAACCGCGAAATCTTCGACGCCAAGCTGCGTCAAACGGGCATACTGTAAAATCACTACAATCGTGGTTTGCCAGCAATCGGATTTGTGCCGCTGTCGGGGAGGGACCCACTGACAGCCTGATTTGAAGGATCGAAGCCGGTGGTTGCTGGATTGCGGTATCTCTGGCCACTGCTGGTGGCCATTCTGCTGATGTCGATTGGCAACAGTCTGCAGGGCTCACTTATCGGTGTGCAGGCAGCGCTTGCCAATTTCTCCACAACAACAACGGGTATCATCGCATCCGGTTTTTCGCTGGGGCTGTTCCTGTCGGCGCTGATCACGCCGAATGCGGTTCGTGCGGTCGGGCATATCAGGGTGTTTGCAGGATATGCGTCGGTTCTGTCCACGGCCGTGCTGCTGATCCCGCTGTTTGTCAATCCGGTATGGTGGTTTCTAATGCGCCTTCTGATCGGGATGTGTGCGGCCGGACTGGCGATCGTTATCGAAACCTGGCTGAACGAGGGCACCAGCAACAAGGATCGTGGCAAGGTTCTGTCTCTTTACATGCTGCTGTTTTACTCCGGTGCCGGCATCGGGTCGCTGGCGCTGGTGATTGACGATCCATCCGGGTTCACCCGGTTTATTGTGGTGTCCGCCGTCATGTCCCTGTCACTGGTTCCCATCGTGCTGACGAAGGTCTCTGCACCGGTTCTCGGTGCGCCGCGCTATATTTCAATCTCGGAGATTTATGCAGCCTCGCCGCTAGCCGTGATTGCAGCTATTGCCAATGGACTGGGTCAGTCGGCGTTTTTCAACCTTGGCGCCGTTTTCGGTGTCATGAACGGCATGCCGCTGTCCTATGTATCCCTTATGATGGCGGTTGCTCCGTTTGCCGTCATTGTGTCCCAGTTGCCGGTTGGCTGGCTGTCGGACAGGTACGACAGGCGCCTTATGATTGCTGCACTGTCGGTACTTTCCGCAGTTCTGGCCGGGCTGGTCATGTTGGTGCCTGTCAGCGAGGCATTCATGCTGATCGGGCTGGTCGCCCTGTTCGGCGGTGTTTCAATGCCGCCTTATTCGCTGGCCATAGCGCATGCAAATGATCAGTTGAACAAGGACCAGATGCTGGCGGCAGGCTCCAAACTCGTTCTGTTGTATGGGTTGGGCGCGATTGCGGGACCGTCCATTGCCGGTGGTTTCATGCAGCAGTTCGGCGCCAACGGGTTTATGCTGTACATGGTTTGCGTTTTCGGTCTGCTGGCGGCATACGCCTTCTACCGCATGACGATGTCTGGCGTGATGTCTCCGGACGAGACCGGCGACCTGGTGCCGTTTACGCCCATGGCAACGGCTGTAACGGCTGTTGCCGTAGCCGAGGAAATGGAGGAAACGGCCTCTGAGGCGACATCTGAAGACGACGCATCGCAGTGACGCCTTCCAGCTGAAATTTATGGTGAACCAAACGTTAAGACTTCCCACGTTACCTTACACAACAGGCAATGTATCCGGCGGCGGACGACGAGACTCGAGGTTTCGCGAACCGGCAATCGGTTGGTAAGTGGAAAACCTATATGCTCGAAGAGATCATCAATCAGAGGCGGTTGCGCCTGGATGTGTCGATTTTTGAAAATGTGATGAGATCCGGCAGTGTGGCGGACCGGATGGCGCTGACCCGCCAATTGTGCGACCTGCTGAACGATCCTCACTCAGGCACTATTGAATGCCAGCAGGTTCTGCCGATTGTCACAAAACTGGCCTGTGATACCGACCGTCATATCCGCGACATCATCGCGAGCAGGCTGCTCAAGACAGACGGTCTGTCAGCTGATCTGGTGTTTGCCATTGTCGCCGATGAAGACGACATTGCCATCCCGTTTATTGGCCTCAACCCGTCCTTTGACGATTCAATCATGAAAACCATCCTTGCCGTCGGCGACCTGAAACGCTGCAAGGCAGTCGCTGCACGTCCTGATCTCGGTGCGGGGTCTGTGCGCAAGATCATGAAGGATGGCACCGAAGACGTCGTTCTGGCTCTACTGGGCAATGCGAAGGTGCGCCTGGGGGCCGGATACTGCCGCAAGATCTACAATCGTTTCCATGCGTCGCCCAAAGTTTGCGACATCCTTATGGACCTGCCTCACTTGCCGTGTGAAATCGCACTGGTGCACAATCAACGCACTGCTGAAGAAATGCGCAAGAAGGCGCAATATCAAGGCTGGGTCGCGGATTTCCGCAGTGATGATTACATTTCCGACAAGGAAGAAGTCAACGCGCTGCGCATACTGCGCGGTGTTGAAGCTGGAAAACTCCAGTCAGTGGTTGCGCTGATGTCGCAGCGCGGCATGCTCACAACATCATTGCTGCTGCGGGCCGGGATGAACGGCTATCTGCCGTTTTTTGAATGGGCGCTTGCCTATCTGGCCAACATCTCCTTGCGCAAGGTGCGCCGGGCCACGGGCACCATGTCAGCCCGCACGGTCAATGTTTTGTTGCGCCGAGCCGGTATTCCTTCGGATGCACACGTGCTCATACACGCAATCTGCCAGGTGTCTGCAGCCACAGGCGCAGTGGGCAAACAGGCAGATGCGGAAGCTTTTGGCCGGGCCCTGGTTGAAGTCATCATGACCCGTCATGCCGCTGATGACGAACATGAACGTATGCGAATTATCAGTCTGTTGTCGCAATTGACCCAGGGCCGCACCCGCACCCTGGTCTCGCGCCTGTCAGAAGGCATGTCGAGAGTGGCGTAGTCCAGATCAGGTTGATTTCGCGGTGCTGTAACCCGGCACTCTAAAACCTTTTCATTTCCAGAATGCCGGGGCACCTTTATAGAGTTTATCGGACATGTATGTTCGTGCGGGCCCGGTCTCGATGGAAACCAGGGTGAACCTTCATACTCGCAAGACAAACCGGGCGTAGCGAACCGTAACGGGATCGCTGCGTGGTGTGGGTAGTAACAGTGCTTGAT
>JABDRA010000359.1 GCA_013041995.1 Anderseniella sp.
GCTCATATGACGGCACATTGCCTCTCGCCGTGTTCACGATGATGTCGAGAACACTCAAGGTGAGGAAACCACCGAACAGCAGCACTTCGGACAGGTTGCCGTTGACCAGCAAATGCCCCGCTGCCCATAGGCCGACACCAAGCGACATCGGGTGTTTGACGAGTAGCCTTATGTGGCTTTTGCCATGTGCTGATGCCAGCAGGACAAGAGCAACCAGCGCCAGCAGCATTGTAACCATGCTGCTGCCGACAATCGGGTCATAGACGATACGCGTAGCGTCAGGCCCGCCGCGAGCCAGAATGAACCCCCAGATCATCAGGCCAAGACCAGCTAGTGAAATCAGGGAAAACACTCCCTTGTAGGCGTTATCGCTCAACTTTGAGGTGATGGTGGCGCGCAACGGGGTAAGTGATATCAGGTGAGCTCCGAAAAACAGTGCCATGCCCCAGATCAAATTCGTCATTGTGGCTTTGTCCGTTCCGGTTTGTCTGGCGCCCGGACCCGGTGCGGCAGAAATGAATGTTCGCCCAATCTAGGGCGATTCAGGTTTTGATGAAATCAAAACCGCGCTCTATCCATTTGGTGTCACAGCGACCAGACACAAGTCCGGCGGCCACTTTTGCAGGAAATGCCCTAACTGTCGCCACAGTGATTGACCATGACATCCTTCAAGTGGCATCAATGAGTTCGTTTTGACAACACGGCCCGGAATCAAGTGCCGGTTACGAACCCAAAAATCCGCACTCAACACTTTCGGTGCACAGGAGACCATACGTGAACAGACGTCTGAGCATTGCCCTTGTGGCAACCTTCACCATAGGACTGGCAGCACCGGCATCGAGCGCTGAAATCTGCGGCCTTGAAGCAACGCCTGGCGATAGCGGCATGATGGTGCAGGTCGGCAAGTTTTCCGCGCAGTGCATTGAGAAAGGCAAGTGTTCCATCACTCTGTCCAGCGTCGACAATGTTGGCATCGCACTTGAAAGGGCGTCGGTCTCGGGTTCATGGCTGGCGCTTGTGAAGAGTCCTTCATCCATTGATTCAGGTGCGGGCTTTGATCTGGTTTTCGATGGCGAAGACGAAACCCGGATCGCCCCGGACTTCCTGATCGCAGCCGAAGACATGAAGAGTGTACGTGTTGATGACGATGTCTCAGACATTGTCCTGACCACCATGCTTCAATCAAAGACCATGAGTGCCACCGTGCAGTTGGTTGGAGGCAAGAAAGTTGTCCATGAGATTACTCTGGGCGATCTGGCTACGGCCACCAAATGGGTTGATTGCGCACAGGCCAAATGACAGCTGATCCGGAAACAGCCCGGGCCCGGCTGACGGCGCGCCGCGATGAACTCACCAGGCTGTCATCGATCTCGGCACAAGACCGCGATGCCGTTGAACTTGATCAGCAGTCGGTGGGCAGGTTGTCGCGAATGGATGCCATGCAGCGCCAGGCAATGGCACAGGCGCAGGAGCGAGCCCGCACAGCGGAACTGGCCCGCCTCGACCAGGCGATGCGGCGGCTTGAGGATGGTGAGTACGGGTGGTGCGCCACCTGCGGGGATGAAATTGCGGCAGCGCGACTGGAGGTCGATCCGGCTGCTGCGGTGTGTGTTGAATGTGCAAGTGGCAGTAAATCATGATGCGGCGAATAACCATCGGGCTTGCTTCGGCAGGCGTTATGCTTGCTGGAACCGGTGCTCAGGCAGAACAATTGTGCAATCAGCAGGTTCACCAGAAATTTGATGAAACCCGCATCTATTCACGCAGCTTCATCGCGACCTGCCAACCGGGATCCGTGTGCCGGCTGGTGACCCACCGACTGGACAAAAACGCACCGCTAGGTTTCAGCCATACCCTGACGTTTCAGCGGGTGGACCCGCAGTCCAACTGGCAGGTCCTGCTGGTTGATGTTCTCGGGCTTGCCGAAACCCAGGCCGGATTCGCACTGACTGTCGACAAGAACACGGCCCTGAACGCTTCCGGTCAGTCGATTACAACACCGGTGTCAGTGAATGAATATGCGCTTGACGAGATAGTGAGCGGCCAGGCACTGAGCGAGGCCAAACCCGGCGACAACATCAGCTGGAGCTACACGGTAAAAGGCGGCGAGACCAGCAATGTACGGTTTTCATTGGCGGGCCTGACAAACGCCCTTGAATGGGCAGAGTGCGCGCAAGCAGAACTCGCCAGCGGCAAATCCAACCCACCGGAACCGGGCAGTGAAAAACCCGAATATTCGCCGCCGGAACCGGATGTTCCCGTTGACCCCGTCGGTGACGGCAGGGATTAGTCGCGTGCCCGGATCTGCCCTACTCCCACTCAATCGTGCCCGGTGGTTTTGAGGTTACGTCGTAGACCACCCGGTTGATGCCGCGGACCTCGTTGATGATGCGGGTGGCAACGCGGCCCAGGAATTCCATGTCATAAGGAAAGAAGTCCGCCGTCATGCCGTCCACTGATGTAACCGCACGCAGGGCACAGACGAACTCGTAGGTTCGCCCGTCGCCCATGACGCCAACGGTCTGCACCGGCAAAAGGACGGCGAATGCCTGCCAGATGTCATCGTAAAGACCTGCTTTGCGGATCTCATCGAGATACACAGCGTCTGCTTCCTGGAGAATTCTGACCTTGTCGCGAGTGACCCCGCCGGGGCAGCGAATGGCCAGACCCGGGCCGGGGAACGGATGCCGGCCGATGAAACTGTCGGGCAGGCCCAGTTCGTGGCCAAGCGCCCTCACCTCGTCCTTGAACAATTCGCGCAGCGGCTCGACAAGCTGCATGTTCATGGCCTCCGGCAGGCCGCCGACATTGTGATGCGACTTGATTGTGGCGGACGGGCCGCCTGAGAACGACACGCTTTCGATCACGTCGGGATACAAAGTGCCCTGGGCCAGGAAATCCGCGCCGCCGAGTGTCTTGGCCTCGCGTTCGAATTCCTCGATGAACAGGCGTCCGATCGTCTTGCGCTTTTTTTCTGGATCAGCTTCGCCCTCGAGCGCATCAAGGAACGTATCGGCTGCATCCACCAGCACCAGCGGAATATTATAGTTCTCGCGAAACATGGTAACGACCTGCTGCGCTTCGTTTTTGCGCATCAGGCCATGATCGACAAGGATACAGGTCAACTGATCACCGATGGCCTGATGGATCAGCACCGCTGCAACAGAGGAATCGACACCGCCGGACAGGCCACAGATCACCCGGCCTGACCCGACCTGGTCGCGGATGGCGGCAATGGCCTGATCCTTGTAGGCTTCCATTGTCCAGTCGCCGGTGAACCCGGCAAGCCTGACAAAATTCTCATACAGTTTTGCGCCGCGCGGTGTGTGGTGAACCTCCGGGTGGAACTGCACGGCAAAGAAATTGCGTGATGTGTCTGCGGTGATGGCAAATGGCGCGTTGGGCGATGTGCCATAGACCTCAAAACCCGGTGCGAGCCTGGATACATGATCGCCGTGGCTCATCCAGACCTGCTCGTTGCCCGCTTCAAACCAGCCATCCAGCAGCGCCAGGTTCTTGTCATCCGGCGTCACATAGGCGCGGCCGAACTCCGCCGTGCCGGCGCCGCGTTCAACCAGACCGCCAAGGCAGTGCATCATCACCTGCTGGCCATAGCAGATGCCAAGCACAGGAATCCCTAAGTCAAACACCGATGATGGCGGCATCGGCGCACCATCGTCAAACACTGATGCCGGCCCGCCGGAGAGGATCACCGCCTTGGGCGCGAACTCTTCCAGAAAGGTGTTTGTGACGTTCTGGTATGGATGGATTTCGCAGTATACGCTCAGTTCGCGCAGTCGCCGCGCGATGAGTTGGGTTACCTGCGAACCGAAGTCGATAATTAGGAGACGGTCTGTCATAGCGAGCGGATACAGAAAAGCCGACGAGTCCGCAAGATAAACAGGTATGTACTGCGTGCTCTATTCACAGTTCTGACGGTTTTCGTGGTATCATGAGCACTTTACGGCTGGAGGGTGTTTGCTCAGTTTTAGAGGAGACGCTGTTTATGAATGCGATACAAACCGCCGAACACGCCCGCGCTCTGATTGATGCGTACGGCGAAAATGCAGAAGCACACGCGGCACAGAAAGCCAACGCGTTGCGCAATTCGGGCGAGCATCAGCATGCCGAAGCCTGGATGCAGGTGCGCAAGGCCATCAATCAGATGCGTGGATCACATGTGAGTTGAATGGACCGTCGCCCGCAAAGTCAGTTGAGTTTGCGGGTCGCGTCCATGCGCCAAAAGGTTTCCTCGCCACGCCTCATGCGGCGGCCGAGGTTTTTTGGTGCGGATGACACAAGAAACCCAGGCGCCTGAGAGGTCCGTTCAAAGCAGAAACTGCGCGGCAGGCTGGTATAGATTGACCGCGGTGGTTTCGACCATTTGATCCGTTTCACGCGTGCACGGGTGTCGCTGTCATGATACCAGATTTGCGATATGCCGATTTCATCAATGAGAAAACCGATGGCAGCAGACAGCGCCACTTCTGCCCAGTCATGGGCATGCCGTTTGAGAACGTACTCGCAATAGGGCTTCACTCCTCTTGCAGGACCAATGCCCCAGACACCATCATTAGGCCGGCCGCTGTTTATCGCTCTGACGACTGCCGCACGAGCCGAACTTGCGCCTCGCAGCCAGTCGTTCTGCACCTCTTCGATCAACGCCTGGCCGCTTGCAAGATCAAGGTCCAGGCGTACCCATGCCATTGTGG